>NZ_FNBU01000016.1 GCF_900102435.1 Sporolituus thermophilus DSM 23256
GCTTTAATTGCTTTGTCCTGGGATTCGAAAGCCAGTTGGTCCTGTTCTTCCCGAGTAACACCATATTTTTCCACTACGTTTTCGGCCGTTATTCCCATATGATAGTCATTGAAAGCACACCACAAACCATCATGAATCATGGAGTCGATTAGTTTCCCATGTCCCATCCGGTAGCCCCAGCGGGACTTGTCAAGAAGATAGGGGGCGTTAGTCATGCTCTCCATGCCGCCGGCCACAACAATATCGGCATCGCCGGTCATAATCGCTTGTGCCGCTAAATTTACAGCCTTTAAACCGGAGCCACAAACTTTATTGATAGTCATAGTCGGAACTTCAACTGGTAAACCTGCCTTCAACGCCGCCTGGCGGGCGGGATTTTGCCCTAGGCCGGCCTGGAGCACGTTGCCCATTATTACTTCATCAACCGCGCTAGCTGGTACATTAGCTCGTTCAAGTGCAGCCTTGATTACAAAACTTCCCAGTTCCGGAGCTGAAAATGGAGCCAGTGTGCCATTGAAACTTCCAATCGCTGTCCTTACAGCACTAGCAATTACAACTTCCCGCATGCCAACACTCCTCTTTTTGTAATTTATTTAATTTATTTTAATTTTAGCATTTTTTACCATAAATGTTCAATCAAAACTTAAGACCCATTAACCCCGGTTTAAAAATTCGTTCATCCATCAGTTTCAGATTGGGCGAAATGATGGGCTTAAACTCCATAAGGGCCAATACTTCTTTTTCAAGGTCGATGCCCGGAGCAATTTCGGTGAGCATCATCCCTTCCGGCGTAAGCTCAAAGACCGCCCGCTCCGTAATATACATAACAGGCTGTTTAATCTTTTGGGCATAGAGACCGCTGAAGGTGATTTGCTCTACCTGGCGGAGAAACTTTTTCGCCTTGCCTTCATTCAAAATGCGAAGTTTGCCGTCTTCCACCTGTACTTTAAGGCCCCCGGCGGTAAAGGTGCCACAGAAGACGACGCGCTTGGCATTTTGCGTAATATTGATAAAGCCGCCACACCCGGCTACCCGGCCTTTGAATTTACTGACGTTAATGTTTCCCTGCTGGTCTGTCTCGGCCAGTCCCAAATAAGCAAGGTCCAAACCGCCGCCATCATAGAAGTCAAACTGATAAGGTTGATCTAGAATGGCTTCCGCGTTTATCGCCGCGCCAAAGCTCAGCCCCCCTGCCGGCACGCCGCCGACGGGACCAGCCTCGACGGTAAGCGTCATTGTATCGCCAATGCCTTCCTCATTGGCCACCATTGCTACGCCTTCCGGCACGCCAATACCCAGATTGACTTTCGCATTCGGAATAAGTTCCATGGCGGCGCGGCGGGCAATAACCTTGCGCTCATCCAGCGGCATGGGCGGAATAGCGGAAAGCGGAACGCGGATTTCCCCGGAATAAGCGGGATTGTACTGTTCGGCATATGTTTGCATATGCTGAGCAGGTTTTGGCGCGACCACAATATAGTCGACAATAATGCCCGGCACCTTAACCTGCATCGGGTGGAGACTGCCATTGGCCACAATGCGCTCGACCTGAGCGATTACAATACCGCCTGACGCTTTTGCCGCCTGAGCGATTGGCAAAATTTCCAAAGAGACCGCTTCGTGTTCGATGGTAATGTTGCCCTTTTCGTCGGCGCTAGTACCCCGGATTATGGCCACATCGACCGGGAACGGTTTATACCACAACCATTCTTCGCCACCCAGTTCGATTACCTCGACAAGATCCTCTTTGGTGATACTGTTGATCTTGCCGCCCTCAACCCGTGGATCGACAAAGGTGTTAAGGCCGACTTTGGTTATAACACCAGGCTTGCGTCCGGCAATGTTTCTGAACCAATGGGTCAGTGTCCCCTGGGGAAAGTTGTAGGCCTCAATCTTGTTCTCAACGGCCAGCTTCCCTAGTTTCGGAGCCAAATTCCAATGGCCGCCGATAACACGCTTTACCATTCCTTCGTATCCGAGATGATTAAGTCCACGGTCTTTGCCGTCGCCCTGGCCTGCGCAATAAACAAGCGTTAGGCCGCAGGGTTTGCTTTCGGCAAGAAAACGTTCTTCCATTGCGGCAGTAATCGCTTCCGGATGGCCGTTGCCCACGAACCCGCTGGTAGCGACAGTTGCACCATCCCTAATGAGCTGTGCTGCTTCCAGAGCTGAAATCACTTTGGCCATGTTCGTCACTCTCCTTCGCACAACATTTGCTAATATAAACATGCAAGTATCGTGCCAAACAATAACAAGCCCACTTATTTTCTTAAGCAGCCTGCCAGCCCGTCCGCCGCCTGTCGCACGCAGCGCTACAATCGGGTTTTCCGTGTCGCCAAATGCGCAAATGTGCACTTCCCTGTACGCAATGGTGTCTAATTATTTGTACATTGTCTAGACAGATAAACAAAAAACCTGGTCATTGTAGCCAGGCTCGGCAAAAATTAGCAGATTGCCGCCGATGAGAAGCTAAGAAAACGTAGACTTTTCATTGGAAAGAAAAGACCGTGTATAATGTTACGTCTATCCCGCTCGTTTCTAATGATATGCTGCGACCACTTTAATTCCCTCTAATTCCAGCCATCGAAAAAACAAACTCTTTTTTAAACGAACGGTAATCTGGGGATATCCTTCTTTTACCTTTACTGCTGCCGGGTAATAAACCGTAATCCCTTCGCACTCTACACTATAATAGGCAGACTGCTCAACCGGAGGGGGCCGGCCAATTTCAATACGGGGAACGTAACTTCCAGTTACGTTTTTTGTTGTGCAGGCTCACCCGCCAATGGCCGGCTCCAACTGCACCGATATAGTCACACTATCCGACCGGGCTTTAATGTATTCTGCCGCTTGTTTTTCGATTAGGAACATCTTAGAACCATCGCCTTTATGACATTCATCACGCGGTAACTAAAGCAACCCCATCTGATGGGCCTGCTGAGTCAACTGCTCCCGGAACGCAGGAGCGGCAATGGCTATAAGCGCCTGGGCCCGTGCACGTAAACTCTTCCCGCGCAAGTCAGCAATACCATACTCGGTAATAACAAAGTGAACATCATTACGGGATGTAGTAACCGCAGCCCCACAGTCGAGCTGGGCCACAATCCGGGAAACAGTTCCTTTTGCCGCTGTCGCTGGCAAAGCAATAATCGATTTGCCGTTCTTCGACCGGCTAGCGCCACGGATAAAGTCAACCTGGCCCCCGACGCCGCTGAACTGGCGCCGTCCAATCATTTCTGCGTTCACTTGGCCCATCAAATCCACCTGCAGGGCCGAGTTGATCGAAACCACATTATCATTTTGACCGATGATATAGGGGTCATTTACATAATCTACCGAATAAAGTTCGACATCAGGATTGTTATCTACAAAATCATAGAGTCTACGTGTTCCCATTAAAAAGGTGGCGATAAATTTACCGGGATGGATGGTCTTTTTCCGGTTGGTGACCACTCCCGCCTCGGCTAAAGCTACAACGCCATCGGAAAACATCTCTGAATGGATGCCAAGGTCTTTTTTGCCTTGCAAAAATAACAGAACGGCATCAGGAATAGCGCCAATTCCCATTTGCAACGTCGCGCCATCGTCAATGAGACGTGCTACGTTTTCCCCGATTGCCCGTTCCACGTCGCCAATTTGGGGCGGCCGTAGCTCGATCAGCGGTTCGTCCTTTTCTACCAAATAGTCAATTTGCTCCACATGAATTTTGGCCCCTCCCGTGCGCGGCAAGTACCGATTTACTTGAGCGATTACTAGCCGGGCGCATTCTGCCGCCGGCTGGGTATAATCGGCAGAAACGCCAAAACTGCAGTACCCATCGTCATCGGGAGGCGTGACTTGCATGAGAACGACATCTACCGGCAAGATTTTCTGCCTGAACAACCGGGGGATTTCGGAGAAGAAACAAGGAGTATAGTCCGCCCGCCCTTCCTCTACCGCTTTACGAGTCGACGCCCCAACGAACAAGGCATTATGACGAAAGCTTTTTTCCATTCCCGGTTGGGCATATTTAGCCGGTCCCATCGCCACCATGTGGACAATTTCTACATCACGCAGTTCGGGGGCCCGCGCGACTAACGCTTCAACTAACGTTGGCGGCTCACCACAAGCATGGCCGATAACCACTCTGTCCCCCGACTTTACGTTTTTCAATGCTTCTGCTGCCGAACTAAGCTTGCCTTTATAGCTGGTTCTCCAGTTGCCCAAAATAATTCCTCACCTTCGTAACAATTTCGGCACTAAGCTGATTGGCGGCTACATTTAGTCCATCTACCACATCGGCGGCAACAGTTACTGCCGGTCGCTCGCCGCTGCGGTGCTTATGCGCACAACTGGCAGTACACCCGCTTAAAAATATCACAAAATCTGCATCGAGTTTGTTAAATAATACTTGAAATCCCTGCCCGGCCAATAGCTGGCTTACTTCCTTGGCAATTTGCCCTCTGTCGATCCGCGGGTTACAACCGCCGCAAAAGAAGATGCTTACCCGTCTGTTCATATGGCTTTAGCTTACCGGCCTCCGGCGCAAGAATTTTAAGGCTTCTTGCAGCAATTCTTCACCAACTTCGTAAATGGGAATAACGCCTTGCAGGCTGGGACAAGCGTCGCGCAAGGCGGCTTCCACTACCTCTGCCAGCGTCTGCTGGGCGCCGGGGCATGTAGCACATGCCCCGGTAAGCCGTACTTTGATATACCCATCATCAGTAATTTCCTGTAAACTAATGTCGCCGCCATGACTAAGCAAACTTGGACGCACCTTTTCGTCCAGGACTTGTTGAATAATTTCCTTGTCTATTGCCATAATCCACCCTATTTGGTTGCCGCCACTTCTTTCTGGGCTGCGCAGCCGGTGGGGATGCCGGCGATGGCTTTGGCCAGCTCTTTCTTGTGTTCAAGATTGCCTTGGCGGGAAATCATGATACGCTGGGCCTGCGGCGAACCGGCGCCGTGCATTGACTCGGTTCGGTAACCAACAGCGGCGGTGCCCAAAGTAAGGTTTTCAATGAGCCGCAGGATGCGCATACGGTACTCAGTGGGCACCGAAGCTACGCCACGCAGATATTTTTCCACTACTTTGCCGATTTCGGGATGGCGCAGGTCTTGCTCCGACGGCATTGTGACCATTAAGCCGCCGGCAATGTCTTCGGCCAGGCGAGCAATCTCATAAGGAAAACGGGTGACGTTTTGTTTGCAGACGTTAGCTAGTAGCAGGTCGATCAGATAAGTACCCGACGCCGTCTTATAACCTTCGGCTGAGCAGGCAATGCCACAGGCGTAGAGCGTTTCGTTGAGGTGGATCATCTCAATAAGTTTGTCCTTAATATGGGAGGCTTTGGCTGCGCCGTTGTATTCAGCCGCCAGGGCGGCCGCGCCGATCAGCACGTCCCCGACACCGACCTTGCAGCCACCATAGCTTTGCCGGTGGTAGCCCGCAAACCGTTCTACCAGGGCGCCACTGAATTCGTACTCCCCGCACATGAAGACGTTTTCCCAGGGAATAAACACATTGTCAAAGACCATCAGAGCCTCATGACCGCCAAATTGCTTGTTGCCGACGTCGATGTCGCCACCTTCCAGTTTGCGGGTATCGCAGGACTGGCGGCCGTATATATAGAAAATACCTTCGGCATCGGCCGGCGCCGCGAAGCAGACGGCATAGTCAGCATCGTCTTTACCCATAGTCATGGTCGGCATGACCAAAATCCAGTGCGAGTTAACCGCGCCGGTCTGGTGGGCCTTGGCACCGCGGATAATTATACCATCAGGACGTTTTTCCGCGACATGGACATAGAGATCAGGATCAGCCTGCTTATGCGGCGGCAGGCCGCGGTCCCCTTTCGGGTCAGTCATAGCCCCGTCGACTGTCCAGTCTTCATCCTGCATGCGACGGAGAAACTTAAGGAAGCGTTCGTGGTATTTGGTGCCAAGTTTTTGGTCCATTTCAAAGGTCACGCTGTCAACGGCATTGATGGCATCCATCCCGACGCAACGCTGGAAGCAGGCGGCAGTCTTTTGCCCCAGCAGACGCTGCATTTTTACTTTTTTGATCAAATCGTCGGTGCTCTGGTGCAAATGGCAGAAACGGTTGATTTTTTGGCCGGTAAGATGGGACGTGGCAGTCATCAGGTCTTCATACTGCGGATCCTGGGCCAGGGCATAGGTCATCTTAACCGAGTTCATCGATGGACGGATGATGGGGTGATCTACCGGACTTTTGACCAGTTCACCCTGCAGGTAGACCTTGAGTTTGAGCTGACGCAAGCTCTCTTCGTATTGTTCAGGAGTCATGAGGGCCATAATATATACCTCCTAAAGTTAAATTTTTGTATTGTTAAGCTCAACTGAGCCTAGCAACACATGCCTTTTTACCCCTCCATACTGATGCGACTGTTGAATACCGGGTCTTTAGTTTTGTCATATGTCGCCCAATTGCGGAAAAAGTCTTTGCCGTAGATTAGTAGACAGAGGATGATACCGACGGCAAAGGCATACCCGGCGCCGCGGGAGATTAAAACTGCTCCGACGATGCCTGCTACGCCCAGGTCGTTAAAAGTTCGGGCTTTGAGAATACCGACCCGAACGGCGACATAGCCTTGGATAAGCATGGTCAGCGATAGTGCAATCGGTAAGATAGGCTTTACAAGAGTAACAATAGGCGACAAGAAGTAACCGGTGAAAGTCCCCCACCGGAAGGAAGCTACACCGCCGAAGAGACTATCCATGGCCTCCCGTCCGTGTTTATAACGCTCGCATTCTACTACCTGCATCGCCGCCCATAGCGGACCGCACATGGAAGCGTCCGGGCCAAGCATAGACATGCCGATATTCCTTAGACCACAGATAATGTTATTACGGTTGGCATCATAGTGGACGTCTTCATCGCCGTGCCGAAATTCCCGCGCTTCGTCGATAAGAGCTTCGGCCTGGATCAGCTCGCCGAACAGCACGACATAGACTGCGGCCACGAGTGGTGCCGCCTCAAGATACAGGTGGAACGGCGGAAACCCGATCCGCTCGGCAAAGGGAGTCCATTCGTGCCATAGTGTAGAAAACTGAGGGATGGTAAAGCCCCACTCAATTTTCGGCCATGGCAGTTCGCCGAGAATGGGAGCAATAATAATCGCTAAAACCAGCGAAGGCATCAGCCCTAAATCAGAGATATATTTAAGTATGACATTTTTGGTGCGCAACGTCTTAAAATGGTTCGAAAAGAGGATATAAAAAGCCAGCCCGATGGCAAAGGTAATTGTCCATGGATATAGGTCAAACCTGCCGCCCTTTTCGAAGACCAGCCGCACAGCGGCAACACCGGCACCTAGCAGGATACCGGCCTTAAGCGCGTCAGGAACCATGTCTACGAATTTTTTCGCCAGACCAGTGGCGCCGAGAAACAAAGCAAAAAGACCTAATTCAAATTCGAAGGCAATTAGCGCGTGCATCCTAGCCACGCCTTCCGGGAAAGTCTTAAGCCAAAGCAAAAGCAACGGGATGGCCGGCGTAATCCAGCCCGGCACGACGGGGTCGCCAAGGTGGGCATGCCATAAATAGAAAAAGCCGTTTAGAATAACAATGGTGATTGCCACTTCGAAAGGCATGCCGAGGTATTCCTGGAGCACCGGGATAATGCCAAGGCAGACAGCGCACATCAGCAAACCTTGGACATAGTCGGCAATCTCAAACCGATAGTGGATAAACGGAAACCGCAGATGAAAAGGGCCAAATGGGATATACGGCTGAGGCTTGCCATGCTCGCGCTTGTAAACAGGTCCTAACCAACTCAAACGTCTCATCCTTTCTTAATAATGATTAGGAGCGTTAATATCCCGAACCTAACAGAAAAAGCTACCTCCCTCCTCCAAAACTTAGTTTGGCAATATTAAACTATTTTCTCTTGCAACAAAAAACATTGCAAATATTATGCCAACTCTGTGTTGCTGGCTTGGAACGCCTATTCTTGCTTTTTCTCACCTTCATTCCGGGGTGTCCTTGTGGCAAAATTGCACAAGCAAACTGGCAAAGCACCAATTGTCGTGCATATTGCCGGGATCTGTGCAAAAATGCACCATGTGCATTTTTGCACGTCAAAAATTAATTGCACCTGCCACATTCGGCAGGTGCAACAGGGTGCTTTCTTACAATGATCATCTTTTCTTAATAAGCCCGTATTTACTGGCTTTCCGGCAGGCCGTCGTGCGGTCAATCCCCAAAACTTGGGCTACCTTGTGCCAACAGCCATATTGACGGAAAGTTTCGGCGAGTAAATATTTTTCTGTTTCGGCGACAGCGTCTTTTAGTTTTATTCCTGTTTTGGGCAAAGCAATATGGGAATTGATTTGCTGGGGCAGCATGGATGCCGCTATTTCATTACCGGGTGTCGTTACAACCAGTCGTTCAATAACATTTTCCAGCTGGCGCACGTTACCCGGCCAGGAATATTCAGTCAGTCGGTCGATGGCATCAGGCAGAATAACCTTGTTAAACCCAAATTTCTTGTTAAATTTATCGAGAAAGTGTTTTACAAGCAGCGGAATATCTTCTTTGCGCTCGCGCAGCGGCGGAATGTGAAGCGGTACCACCATCAGGCGGTAATAAAGATCTTCCCGGAATGTTCCTTCTTGAACCATACGCGCAAGGTCGCGGTTGGTAGCGGCAATAATCCTGACATTGACGCTTTTCTGCTTCACCCCGCCTACCCTGGTGACAGCTTTTTCCTGAATAACGCGGAGCAGCTTGACCTGCAGGACCGGCGGCATTTCACCAATTTCGTCCAAAAAAAGCGTCCCGCCGTCAGCCAGCTCAAATAAACCGGGCTTGCCTTCCCGCTTGGCGCCGGTAAACGCGCCGCCGTCATAACCAAACAGTTCCGATTCCAGCAATGTCTCGGGGATTGCGCCGCAGTTAATCTTTATAAACGGGCGATTATCGCCCCGGCCGTGGCGGTGAATAAGTTTAGCAAATAATTCTTTGCCTGTCCCCGATTCACCGGTTATAAGAACGGTGGAATCAACATCCGCCACCTTGGTCGCCAGTTCCACCACCGCCGCAATCGCGCGGCTGCGGAATATAATGTCAGGATCTTTGATATGAAGCGACCGTAAATGATTAAGTTCCGTCTGGTATTTTAAAGTTTCTTCCTGGGTTTTGGTCAGCTGATTCTGTAGCCGGTTAAGGTCAGTAACATCACGGACATTGGTAACCACCCGAAAAATGCCGCCATGCTCGTCAAAAACAGGATTGCCTGTAACCAGAATATGCTTGTTATTCCGTTTCACAATCTGGTCAATCGTCACCCGGGCGCGCTGCTCTAAGACAAGCAATGTTACCGACTGATCGTATAATCCTTCCTTGACCAAATCCATCATATTCCGGCCGACCACTTCGACCGCCTTGATGCCGGTAATACGCTCGTAGGCGGCGTTAAGTCTAAGGACGTTAGCCTTCCCGTCGGTAATAAAAATACCGTCGTATGATGAATTTATAATCGCCTCTAGTTCAGTTATCAGTTCTTTAACATTTGCGTATATATTTTTGTCATCGCCACAATTACCGTACGCGTTCAGAACTTTCACCGGCGCCTCCCTCCGACTTCACCCGGCACATCTTATTTTGCCACAGGTGACATTGATAATTAGTTATCCGGGTACCTGTATGAAGATCTCGATAAAAGAGTAAACAGGCCATTATTATTTTCTGAATTCTCCGACCGACCATCAATGTCCTGCCGGCCGCAAAAAATTACTAACCGCTACAATTCCTGAAATACGGAGACTTGCAGGTTGTGCCAGGCTTGTCCGCATTACCGCCGACAGGAAAAAGTAGTATAATATATTGTGCTATATAGAAAATGGCAATATAAAAAATAGCGGTGGAGGCTGCCATGCTTCAAAGCAAACGATTGCGCAGGTATTTGCTCTTTCTTGTTCTGATATTGTTCCTGGCAGTAGAGGTACCCATTATTGCCGTAGGTCAGCTCGCCAAGCCAGAGCCAGGCGATGTCATAATTGTTCTTGGCGCCAAACTCATCGGCCACGAGCCCAGCACCATGCTCCGCTTGCGCCTGGATGAGGCCGCGAAGCTCTATCAGGCCGGTTACGCTCCCTTCATTATTGTCAGCGGCGCCCAAGGCCGAGATGAAGCGGTAAGCGAAGCCACCGCCATGCATGACTATCTAATCGCTCATGGTATCCCCGCCGACCGTATTTTAGTGGAAGATAAATCTTTTAGCACCCAGCAAAACCTCGCCAATTCCCTGGCGATCATGCGCGAGCGAAATCTAAAGCGGGCGATTATCGTGTCCAATGCCTCACATATCCGCCGTGCCCTGGTCATTGCCCATAATCTGGGCATGGAAGCCAGCGGTGCGCCGGCTCCCATGGCCAACAATGCTTATCTGACGGCAAAGCAATATGTGCGGGAAGCTGCGGCGATGCTGGCATTGGTTTTTAGACAACCATAACGGAACCTTTGCCTAATAAACTTTCGATGGCTTCTATCGCCGCCCGCGACGGTTCAATCCAGAATTGTCGCTCGGTGCGAATAACCCGCCGGCTGTCTACGAGATGCAGGTAAACGGTTGTGGACCCTGGGTGTTTGCGAAATACTTCCTTTAAAAGCTCTAAAGTACGGCCTGTTTCCTGCCGCTTCAGAATCTTAATCCTCACTTCGCGCGGAGCGGTATCCAGCGCAGCGATAACCTCGGCCAGCACCTTTACGCCCTCTTCGTTATGGGCAATACGGCCAGTTACAATTACCGGCGCATCCGGGTACAATAGTTTGCCGTACTTTTCGAAAACACGCGGGAATATAACCACTTCCACCTGATTGGTGAAATCCTCCACGGTAGCGAAACACATCATCTCGCCCCCTTTGGTGGTGATGCGCTTGGCGCCGGCGATGAGACCGGCGATGCTGGCAGACTGCCCATCCGCATACCGCATAAGCTCATCGATTTTCGTATAGTTGTTTAATTGGTCGCGATATTTATCTAACGGATGACCGGTTACATAAAAACCGGTCATCTCTTTTTCCATGGCCAGCAATTGTTCCTGAGGCAACTCTTCCAGCGGCGGCGGAACAATGTCATCGGCCGAATTAACGGTTTCGTCGCTAAATAACCCCATTTGACCGGAAGCAAGGTCTCGCTGCCGACTGGCGGCTGCTTCGACGGCCTGGTCCAAAATAGCCAACAATTGGGACCGCCGCCAGCCAAGCGAGTCAAAGGCACCGCATTTTATTAGACTTTCAATGACTCGCTTGTTCACGGTCCGCATGTCCACGCGAGTACAAAAGTCAACAAGAGAAGTAAACTTGCCACCGCTGTCACGGGCGGCAATAATGTTGGCAATGGCCGCATCGCCAACGTTTTTTACGCCGGCAAGCCCGAACCGGATGGCCTGGCCATCCACGGTAAAGTTCTCCCGGCTGGCGTTAATGTCAGGCGGCAAGACAGGAATACCCAGCCGCCGGCATTCTTCAATGTATAATCCTACCTTCTCGTTGGCCCCCATGACGCTGGTCAATAGTGCGGCCATGAATTCTTGGGGGTAATGGGCTTTCAGGTATGCCGTTTGATAAGCAACCAGCGCATAAGCAGCGCTGTGCGATTTATTAAAACCGTAATCAGCAAAATGAGCCATGAGCTCAAAGATATTAGCGGCCGTAGCGCTGTCAATGCCCCGTTCGGCTGCGCCGCGCATAAAATTGTCCCGCTGCGCTTCCAGTACCTCATGCTTCTTTTTCCCCATAGCCCGACGCAAGAGGTCTGCCTGTCCAAGCGTAAAGCCGGCCATAACCGAAGCGATCTGCATAACCTGTTCCTGATAAAGGATGACGCCAAATGTTTCCTTAAGGATAGGCTCCAGCAGCGGATGAGGGTATTGAACTTCTTTTTTCCCGTGCCGGCCGGCGATAAAATCGGCCACCATGCCGCTGCCAAGCGGACCGGGACGATACAAGGCCACCAACGGAATTAAATCGTCAAACCGCTCCGGCTTTAACTCTTTTACCAGGTTGGTCATTCCGGCCGATTCCATTTGAAAGACACCAAGCGTTTCGCCATTAGCGAGAAGCTGGCAGGTTTTGGCATCATCAAGGGGAATGGCGTCAATATCCAGGCGAATGCCGCGGCTTTTCCGCACCAGTTCCAGCGTATCGCCAATGACCGTCAAAGTGCGAAGGCCTAGCAAGTCCATTTTTAAGAGGCCGATTTCCTCTACCCGGTCTTTGTCATACTGGGTTGTGACAAAACCTTCGGTGGAATTTTGCAGCGGCACGTACTGCGTGAGCTTTTCCTTGGCAATAACTAATCCGGCGGCATGCGTGGAGGCGTGGCGTGGCAGGCCTTCCACGGCCATGGCGAGATCCAGGAGCTTGCGCACTTTGTCGTCGGTCTCATAAAGTTCCCTTAGTTCAGTACTGACTTCCAACGCCCGCTGTAAGGTTGTCCCCAACTCAGTCGGTATCAATTTGGCAATACGATCCACTTCTCCGTAGGGAAGATTAAGCGCCCGCCCGACGTCGCGCACAGCAGCCCTCGCCGCCATGGTACCAAAAGTTATGATTTGGGCTACATGATCGGCGCCATAGCGTTTCGCCACATAATCAATAATCTGGCCCCGCCGCTCGTAGCAAAAATCAATATCAATGTCAGGCATCGTTACCCGTTCGGGGTTTAAAAACCGTTCAAACAGGAGTCCGTACTTTAAAGGGTCGATATTGGTTATGCCCAGCAGATAAGATACGATGCTGCCGGCCGCCGAGCCCCGCCCCGGCCCTACCGGGATATCCCGGCTGCGGGCGAAGTTGACAAAGTCCCAGACAATTAGAAAGTAGCTGGAGTAACCCATTTTTTGAATAACCGATAACTCATATTCCAGCCGCTCCGTTGCTTGTGCCACCCCTGTCGGATAGCGCTGGGGCAAACGTTCGAAACACAACTGGCGCAGATATTCGTCGGCCGTCAGGCCGGCAGGTACAGGGAACTCGGGCAAATGGAGCTTGCCAAATTCAATACCAACATGACAGCGCTCGGCAATGGCAAGCGTATTGGTAATGGCGTCAGGTCGCCAGGCAAACAGCGCGGCCATTTCGGTCGGACTTTTGAGATAGAATTCACTGTTAGGGAACCGCAACCGGCCGGAATCGTCTACTGTTTTCCCGGTCTGGATGCAGAGCAAAACGTCATGACATTCGGCATCGCCTTTATCTACATAATGGATGTCATTAGTGGCTACCAGGCCTAGCCCCAGCTTATCCGCCAAAAGTGCCAACTGGGCGTTGACCTGTTTTTGCTCTGGCAGATTATGGTCTTGAAGCTCCAGGAAAAAATTATCCGGACCAAAAATATCACGGTATTCGCGGGCCAGTGTCTCAGCCCCCTCAAGATCGCCCTTAAGAAGAAGAGCGGGTATTTCCCCGGCAATACAGCCGCTTAAACAAATCAGCCCTGTGCTGTAAGTACGCAGCAGCTCTTTGTCGACGCGGGGTTTGTAGTAAAATCCCTCGCTATTGGCCCGTGAAACCAGTTCGATTAGATTACGGTACCCCTGGTCCGTTTCTGCAAGTAGAACAAGGTGATAATAGGCTTCACCCTCTACGGCCGTTTTTTCCCAACGCGACCGGGGCGCAACGTAGACTTCACAGCCGATAATCGGCTTTATCCCTGCTGCCCGCGCTTGTTTATAAAAATCAATGACGCCGTACATATTGCCGTGATCAGTGATAGCTATCGCGGGCATGCCCAGTTCTTTGGCCCGGCGAACAAGCTGGGTAATCCGGCTGGCGCCGTCTAACAGACTATATTCCGTATGAACGTGAAGGTGAACAAAACTCATTTTTCCTACTCCCGCTATTCAAGTCTAAAAATCTTATTCGTGAAAAAAGGCGTCGAATCCTGTTGAAGAGCGGGTCGGAAGCAGGCAGTGACTCTTGGTTTTTCTATGCGCCAGTCTAAGTAGGAAGCTACTCTATTTTAACCACGCATCGCCCTGGCGAAACGTTCTTGCCGCCGCGTCCGCACATCCTTCCGGCCCGTAGCCAGGTAGGCCACGTATGGTTGCCGCTGGGGCGCGATGCGCCGGGCATGAGCGACAAAGATAATAATAGCGGTCAGCGCCCAGGCGGCGGCGAATAACCGGCCGGCTGCTGATGCCAGGAATTCAGGCAGCGCCGCCGAAAATAAAATCAGCAGAGCGGACAGGGCAATTAAACTGATTAACGAGCCGAACCTGCTGGTTTTTTCTTTAAAAACACGCATTCCGCCACACCTCGCTAAAGGAATGTTACGGCATAACACCATAGTAAATGATATTCGCTCCGGCGCTAAATATTACCAAAAAGTTGCCAGATTATGCATACGCGCCGCGTTACGCCGTTATTCATGCCCTGGGGCTTATGCACCCTCTCCTTCTCAACTTTAATATCGACGGATTTACCATGGCGTCGTAATATAGAAAAAGCATGCAAGACACCGTCCTGCATGCTTGTCTTTTACCTAAGGTCATACTTGCTATAAGCCGCTTCGTTCCTCCGCTACTGTTTTCCTTCAAAAGGCCGTTTAACATAGGTGGGAATGGTATAAGCGTATAGTTCTTTACCTACTTCGACGAAAGGCGGTACATAGAGGATTATCTCGTCTGACACCCGCTCGGCGGTGCTGCCGGTGACATAGGATACCCCGTTCAAAAAATCGGTAATACGCTGACGGATCTTGGCGTCTACCTTCTCCATATTAATAATTACGGCATAGTTGGCTTGCAAATAATCAGCATAAAACCGGATATCGTCAAACGTCTGGGGTGTAGCGGCGATAATCTTCAGGTTAGCCGGCTTATGCAGGCGCAGATGAGCCCGCCGCTCAACCGCCGAAGTCGGCTCATTCTGCGGAACTTCCTCTATCGGCATTAGAAAATTGGTCAATCTTTCGATTAATCCCTGAGCCATATTATCGCCCCCCATCATCCCTAAATTATCGCCATTTTTTGGTAAATCTTCGACACCTTTGTCATTTTTCCTGCTAATAAGCGACATTTTTTGTTTTTTTATGCAAATGGCCTCTCACTCCTGACAAAGGGGGCAATTGGCCGCAACTCCTTGCACTAGCACCTGCTGGTTACGGCTGCCATCCCGGTATACGGTGACGCCTTTGCAGCCGCTGCGGTATGCCAGGGAAAAAATGCGCGCCACATCCTGCGGTGTGACCTTATGCGGCAGGTTGACCGTTTTGGACACGGCATTATCAGTATACCGCTGGGCGGCGGCCAAATGGGCCACATGCCATACGGGACGGATTTCATGGGCGGTGGCAAGTACTTGTTTGACATGATAAGCAAGTCCGGTATTCCTTACGCTTCCCTGACGCTTGATTGCTTCTTCAACGTCTGCTGTCAATAGGCCGCGCTTATCCAGGTAGGCGAGCACGGTAGGGTTAATGCTCGCCAGCACTTGCCCGCCGAGCACATGCCGGGAAAAGGCAAGGGCAAACAAGGGCTCAATGCCGCTCGAACAGTTGGCGATAATGCTGATTGTCCCTGTCGGGGCGATAGTAGTAACAGTGGCATTGCGGACAGGCCCGATGCTGTGCTCATAAATACTGCCAGGGTAAGCGGGAAAAGGCCCTCGTTTTGCCGCCAGTCTTGCTGACTCGCGGCGGGCTTCGGCGGTAATAAAACGCATAATGTCCGCCGTCAGCAGTACCGCTTGTTTACTGCCGTAAGGAATGTCAAGCATAATGAAGAGGTCGGCCAATCCCATGATGCCCAAGCCAATTTTCCGGGTGCGCAGCGTCGCTTCCGCCACAGCCGGCAAAGGATACCAATTCCGGTCAATAACATTATCCAGAAACCGGACTGCCCGGCGAACGACCCCGCTCAAGCGGTCGTAATCAAGGCCCTGCCCATCGGCAGCCACCATTTTGGCAAGGTTAACCGACCCCAAAACACAAGACTCATAGGCCAGCAGAGGCTGCTCGGAGCAAGGGTTGGGCGCCTCAAAAATGCCTAAATGCGGTGTTGGGTTAGCCCGGTTAACGGTATCCAGGAAAAACAGGCCCGGCTCGCCATTTTCCCAGGCCATTGCCGCCATAAGATCAAATAGGCGGCGCGCCGGGACTTGACGGACGGTACGGCCGGTGCGGGGATGTACGAGCGCAAAGGAACGGTCCTGCGCTACCGCCGCCATAAATGCATCCGTAATTCCCACCGAAAGGTTAAAATTATTTAATACGGTACGGTCCCGTTTGACGGTAATGAATTCCTCAATATCAGGATGGTCGACCCGCAGCACCGCCATATTGGCCCCTCGCCGCACGGCGCCCTGCCGCACTACCTCAGTAGCGGCATCATAGACATGCAGAAATGAGACCGGACCGCTAGCCAGGCCATTTGTGCCGGAAATACGGTCGCCCTTGGGACGGATACGAGAAAACGAAAAACCGGTGCCGCCGCCGCTCTGATGGATCAATGCGGCATGCTTTAGGGTATCAAAGATGTCGCCCAGCGAATCATCCACCGGCAGGACAAAACAAGCGGCCATCTGCGCCTGCTTGCGCCCGGCGTTCATAAGCGTCGGCGAATTAGGCAAAAACTCAAGTCCTGCCATTATGTCGTAATATTCCTGGCAAGCCGCCTGTTTATCCCCGCCATGAAAGGCTTCCGCTTCGGCCACATACTCGGCCACCCGCCAAAACATTTTTTCCGGCGTTTCTCCTTCCCGCAAATAGCGGGCATTCAGAACTGTCATCGCCTCACCTGACAGCATAGCCCCCTCCTTTGTTTGGGTCATTAGGCTCCCAAACCGCTGTTTTTCCGTGCCTTTGCCCGCTCATGCCGGTCCAGAATAACTTTGCGTAAACGAATATTTTGGGGTGTAACTTCAACCAATTCGTCATCATTGATATATTCTAAGGCCTGCTCCAGGCTGAGGATCCGCGGCGGCGTCAGACGGATGGCCTCATCGGCCGAACTGGAACGCATATTGGTAACATGCTTCTTTTTACACGGGTTGACGTCCATATCCATTTCCCGCGCGTTTTCCCCCACAATCATCCCCTGGTACACGGCTTGACCGGGAACAACGAACATTACGCCGCGGTCTTGGAGACTGTATATGCCGTAGGCGGTCGTTTCCCCGTCTTCAAAGGCTACCAGTGCACCCCGTGTCCGCCCCGGTATATCGCCTTTATACGGAGCATAGCCGTGAAAAACATGGTGCATAATGCCATGGCCCTTAGTATTAGTTAAAAGTTCTGAACGAAAACCAATCAGGCCCCGGGCCGGAATGACAAATTCCATGCGGAGATAGCCGGCCAGTTCGACCATGTTGACAAGTTCCGCCCTTCTTGTACCTAGCGCTTCCATGACCGGGCCCATGTACTCCTGTGGTACGTCAATGGTTAAAAACTCCATCGGCTCACAAAGCTGTCCGTTGATGGTTTTATATATAACTTTTGGTTTGCCTACCTGAAATTCGTAGCCTTCCCGCCGCATCGTCTCAATTAAGATGGAAAGATGCAGTTCTCCCCGGCCGGCTACTTCAAAGGTATCGGGGCTGTCTGTTTCCGCTACCCGCAGACTGACATTGGTCTCGGCCTCGCGGAACAAGCGGTCCCGCAGATGGCGGGAAGTAACGAACTGGCCTTCCTTGCCGGCAAAGGGACTGGTATTGACACTGAACATCATGGCCAAGGTCGGTTCGTCAATACTGATGGAGGGCAACGCTTCCGGACATTCGGGGTCGGCGATGGTGTCGCCGATGTTCACTCCTTCCAGGCCGGTAATGGCAACTATATCTCCCAGCGCCGCCTCTTTCACCTCCAACCGCTTAAGCCCCTCATACACATATAACCGGCCAATTTTGGCTTTCTTTTCTGTATCGCCGTTAATCAGCGATACCGTTTGCCCGCTGGCAACACGTCCCCGCATAACGCGCCCGATGGCGATGCGTCCCACATAGTCATCATAATCCAGCGTTGTCACCATAATCTGCAGAGGACCGTCGATATCACCGGTAGGGGCAGGAATGGTCTTGACTAAAAGATCAAACAACGGTTCCAAATTGGCGCCTTCGTCTTCCATATTGAGCTTGGCCACACCTGCGCGGGCCGAAGCGTATACGACAGGAAAATCGAGCTGCTCGTCGTTTGCTTCCAGTTCAATAAACAGTTCCAGTACCTCGTCAAGCACATCGTCAATCCGCCGGTCAGGCCGGTCAATTTTGTTGATGACGACAATAGGTTTAAGTTGTTGCGCCAACGCTTTACGCAGTACATATTTCGTCTGGGGCATGGGGCCTTCGAAAGCATCAACCAGCAGCAGAACGCCGTCCACCATGTTAAGGACGCGCTCGACCTCTCCCCCGAAATCGGCATGACCAGGCGTATCGACAATATTAATTTTTATGCCTTTATATGTAATAGCCGTGTTTTTCGAAAGAATGGTAATACCCCGTTCCCGTTCCAGTTCATTTGAGTCGAGAACACGTTCGGCTACTTGTTCGTTTGCCCGAAAGATGCCGCTTTGTTTTAGCATGGCGTCTACCAGCGTCGTCTTACCATGGTCGACATGGGCGATGATGGCAATATTGCGTAAGTCTGTGCGCTGCATTTTAACTAGTCCTCCTCTGGGTAAAGCAAAAAGGATGCCTTGTTTCATTGCATCCTTAGTGTCAATACATATCAATATATTATGCGATAGACTGCCTGTCAATTATTAACGTTTGACCTTCTTTATAAATCACCCAGCGTTTTTTGCACAAAAGCATTGATTTTCTCCAGCCGCCGAACAATTTCCGGTAGTTTGCCGGCGTCGGCCGCCACCATCCGTTCCAAACGCAAACGATAGGCGGCATAAACGCTTTCCAGCCGGGTAAGGTAGTCGTGAAACTGTTGTAAGGCAGGGTCGATCGTAATAAGCTGCGATTTTTCCAACTGCCATTCTCGGCCGGCTATGACGGCCGCATCCCCATAACCCGGGATAGTAGCCGCAAATCCCAGTCTTTCGGCAATGAGCGTCGCAAAAGGCTCGGACGTGTCACGCTCACCGTGGACGACAAAAACCTGGGCTGGCTTGTTCTCAAAGTGGGACAACCAAGTTAATAGCTGCTCTTGGTCAGCATGGGCCGAAAAACCGTCAAGGTTATAAATTTTGGCTTTTACACTGATTTCTTCGCCGAGAATCTTTACCCGTTTGGCGCCGTCCAGCAGTCTTCGCCCCAAGCTGCCCTGGGCCTGATAGCCTACCAGTAGGACACTGGCTTCCGGCCGCCATAAATTATGTTTGAGATGGTGAAGGATGCGGCCCGCGTCCGCCATGCCGCTGGCTGAGATAATAATGGCTGGCTTCTCAAGATTATTGATCGCTTTTGATTCTTCGGCAGTCCGAGTGAAGACCAGCTGCGGCAGCCGCAGCGGATTATCGCGCTGCCGGCAGTACAGGTCATAGGCTTCATTGTCATATTCCTGCGGGTTGTGTAAAAAAATGTCAGTGGCCGAAATAGCCAGCGGACTGTCGATAAAAACCGGTACATCTGGTATCTTGCCGGCCTTTAACAGCTTATGCAGGTAATATAATATGGTCTGAGTACGCCCAACGGCAAAAGCGGGAATAACAATATTGCCGCCGCGACCGATCGTTTCGTTAACAATTTGCGCTAACGCCTCTTCCCGGTCATAGCGCTCATGCCGGCGGTTACCATAGGTTGACTCGACTATGACATAATCGGCGTCGCTGATGGTGACAGGATCCTTAAGAATTGGCTGGTCAGGCTGGCCTAGGTCGCCGGAAAAAACGAGTTTCGTCGTTTGTCCTTGCTCCGTGATCCAAATTTCAACCATCGCCGACCCTAGAATATGCCCAGCGTCACGAAACCGTACCCGCACATTGGGCGACAGGCTGATCTCCTTATCGTAGGAAACAGCGGAAAATTGTTTTAGACAGTCATAGGCATCAGGTACGGTATATAGCGGCTCTACCGGCTTGCGCCCCGCCCGCTTACCTTTGCGGTTTTCAATTTCGGCGTCAAACTCCTGGATATGAGCGCTATCAGGCAGCATAATGCCGCATAGTTCCGTCGTTACTTTAGTAGCGTAAATAGGGCCTTTAAATCCGGCTTTACATAGTTTAGGTAGCAGCCCACTATGGTCGATATGGGCATGGGTCAAGAGCACATAGTCGATTTCGGCGGGATTATAGGGAAAATCGCGGCGATTAAAAGCGCTAATGGCCTTAGATCCCTGAAACATGCCGCAATCAACGAGAAACTTTTCTTCTCCCGTCTCAATAAGGTAAGACGAGCCGGTGACCATCATGGCCGCCCCTAAAAACGTCAGGCGCACTCTCTCCACTCCTTTAATGCAATTATCATAGAATATGTCTTTTCCACGCCGCTCGCCATATTCCTCCATTAAAAAACAGATGACGGCCTTGCATTAGCAAAACCGTCATTCCTCACCGATAATCCGGACCTCTGGCTGAAGTTGGACATTAAACTTCTCGTGCACCCGCCGCTGCACTTCCCTGATAAGAGCCAGTACGTCTTGGGCCGTTGCTCCGCCGGCGTTTATGATAAAGCCGGCGTGTTTGTCGGAAACTTGGGCGCCACCGATCCGCAGGCCTTTCAATCCGGTCTGCTCAATCAACGTCCCGGCATAATAGCCTGGCGGCCGCTTAAAGGTGCTGCCGGCACTGGGCATTTCCACCGGCTGTTTGGCCTCCCGGCGGTTGGTGTATTCGTCCATTTTACGGCTGATTTCAGCGGTACTGCCTACCTTTAACGCCAGTTCAACCTCGCAAATGACGCATTTGTTTTCCTGAAACACGCTATGCCGGTAACCGAAGTCTATATCGGCGTTGGTAAACCGCTTTAAAGTGCCGTCAGGACAAACCGCGATTACAGCGCACACAACCTGTCCCATTTCCCCGTCGTAAGCACCGGCATTCATAAAGACCGCGCCGCCTACACTGCCCGGAATACCGACGGCAAATTCCATGCCGGTCAGGCCCTGACAGGCGGCGTAGCGGGACACGTCACCCAGGGAGGCGCCGGCACCGGCATAAATATGCGCCCCTGTATGGCGGATATAACCCATGTGCTCATCAAACTTGATGACTAAGCCCCGAATTCCTTTATCCAATACGAGCACATTGGACCCATTGCCTAATACGGTCACCGGCACGCCAAACTTGGCCGCAAGGGCCAGGGCTGCCGCCACCTCGCCGGTCGATGCCGGTACAAAGAAAAAGTCGGCCGGTCCGCCAATACGGAAAGTAGTGTGCTGCGTCATGGGTTCGTCTGTTCGCACCCGGTCGGCGCTGGCTATATCTTTAAGCTTGTTTAGAAATTCCTGACGCTCGTTATCGTTTAACAAAAAAATCCAGCCCTTCGGCGACTGCTTCGCCAATAATTTTATAGACATCCGCCATCATCCGCTGAAACCGAAAATATGCCTGGATAAAATCTTTGGCTTTACTGTTTAGCATCAGCAACTCGTACAGCTTTTGGAGCTGCTCGGCACGCGCCTTATCCTCGCCTTTACCGGCGAGCGCCTCATATTCCACTTCCATCTGCTTAGCCAAAAATTCCTTTACCATTTTGAGCGTCTGCTCGTCGGCAGCAATTGCTTGTTGGGCAGCAAGCAAAGCGCGATATTCGTCCGAGTGTTTAAGGGCGCGGGCGAGCTCATGGGTTTTGTCGTAAACAAGCATTGCCATCCCTCACATTTACAAATTTATATTATGCGTATCATTACCAATTATTCAAGCGATGAAAATAGAATTCCTGCATGATTTTGGCATCCCGGGCCTGTGTCCCTGCCGATTCACAGATAAGGCGCGGCGTATAGCGCCGCTCGGCAATTACCTCTAGCAGCGGTTCATAGGGCGGCCCGAAGGGGTCATCAAAGGTCCAGTGTTTTTTCTCCCCGGCCTTTGTAAACTCAATCCTGCTAAAATGGATATGCAAGTTGGCCGCCACTTCCTCCCCTAATTCAGCCGCTACTTTGTCAAACACGGCGGCAAATTCCTCACGGGTAGCATACTGTCCGCCGGTAACGGCATGCAAATGGCCAAAGTCAACCGCCGGCACCACCCATTTTGCCATACGGCATAACTCCAACACTTCGTCCAGCGTCCCAAGCTGGTTCTGTTTACCCATCGTTTCCGGCGCAAGCAACACGGAATTAAGTCCCTGCCGTTCGGCCTCGGCTAATATATCGGCGAACAGCCGCTTGACCTGTTCCATCGCTCGTCGCCGTTCCTGCCGGCCCGGCCCGCCGGGGTGGAACACCACCCGGTCGGCGCCCATCCACTGGGCCGCTTCCAGCGCTTTTAGCAGGTGCTTTTTGGTATTGGCGGCTATTTGGGCGTCCTCGGTTGCCAAGTTGATATAGTATGGCGCATGGATGCTGAGTTTAATATTATACTCCGCCGCCTGTCGGCCGATCGCCGCTGCCGTTTCCGGCCGGATGGTTACTCCCCGGCTGCACTGATATTCATAGGCGGTAAGACCAAGACCGGCCAGCCACTGCGGCATATCGACCGAAGCTTTATAACCTGCCTGGTAAAAAGCATCCGGGTTGCCAGCCGGACCAAATTGCGCGTACAACGAAATCATCCCTCACTATTTTGCGTATTTTATCAGCGCAGCCCCGGAAAACCAAGCTGACGCAGCGCCTCATAAGCAACGACGGCTACGGCGTTGGAAAGATTGAGCGATCGGGCATCCTCGAGCATGGGAATACGAATGCAATTAGGCAAGTGGGCGCGTAAAAGCTCCTCGGGAAGACCGGCCGTCTCTTTGCCGAAAACAAGCACATCACCGACGTTATAGCGGATATCGGTATAACGCTTATGGGCTTTGGTAGTATTGAAATAGAAATTGTGACCGGCATAGCGGTCGGCTACTTCCTGAAAGTTTTCGTGATAATGCACCTTCACCAGATGCCAATAGTCGAGTCCCGCCCGCTTCAAATGACGGTCATCGGTTGAAAAACCAAGCGGTTTTACTAAATGAAGTTCACAGCAAGTAGCAGCGCAGAGGCGCGCGATATTGCCCGTATTGCCGGGTATCTCCGGTTCAACCAGGACAATATGCAACATCAAATTCACCCCGCTCATTCACATGCAAATTTATGCTTTTTTCTGATGCTTTTTCCTGCACCGTCCGGCGGGAAGTTTCCCCAGAGAGCGCGTTTTCCTCTTCCGCAGGATTCAGCTGCAGCATGATAACTGCCGCCACGATCAGTACCCTACCCAGGACTTGCACCCAGCCCATTGTTTCCCCCAGGCCAAAATAAGCCACTACGGCGGCGATAACCGGCTCAAGACAGGCCGTCACGCCCACAGTGGTGGGTGGTGAAACCGCCTCTCTCTTGTGCCATACAGCCTAAGACCTTCCGGGCGCCGGCTTTTTCGTCGGCGCAACATACATCAGGACGATCATGACAACAATGGCCGCTAGAATGCCGGTAGATTGGGCGTTTAAAATCCACAGCCCCTTGCCGTGATTACCGAAGTGAAGCACTACGGTCGTTGCGACCCCGACAATGGCCGAAACAAACGCTGCCGTTGTCGTCGGCCGGGCAGAAAAGAGTCCGAATAACAGCGGCGCCGTCAACGAAGCCGCCATCAGGCTGTAAAAGATGGATAGGGCGGTTATAATGTTGGGCAATAGTAGCGCCATGCCTACGCCCAGGAGACCGGAGACCAGGCTGACAATCCGGCCGGCTTTGAGCAAACTGGCATCAGGAATATTGGGATTGATAAAAGTCTTATATAAGTCTTTGGTAAAGGAAGTGGCCAGCATATAAAGCACAGCGTCAGCGGTGCTGACTTCGGCGGCAAAAATGGCCGCCAGGGCCAAAGCCGAAACCCAGAACGGCATTAGCTCTTTCATGGCCACCGGCAGCGCAAGCTCCCGTTGCGACAAATTCGGAAAAACGGCGTAAGCGCACATGCCAAGCAGAGCCGGTAAAAAGGCGAAACCAAACTGGACAATAGCGTTCCAAGCCGTGCCGCTTTTCACGGCCTCAATGTCCTTCGCTCCGTAAACCTTGCCAATCAATCCCGGCGAAATAAAGAACGAAGGCGTAAGCATGAGAAAATAGCCGATAATTGTCGTCAGACCTATGCCATCCCACCGAAAGTACCGAGCAGCCTCGGCGCTTCCGGCGTTTTGAGCAATGAGCTTTTCCAGTCCGCTGAAACCGCCAACAAAATTCATTGCATATGGCGCGGCAATAACAAACCCGGCAAAAATCACGGCAACCTCAAGAATATTGACAATTACCGCGGAGAGGAGGCCGCCGGCGGCAAAATACAAGGTTGTAACCATCGCGCCGATGATTATTCCCATCGTCTTGCCCACGCCGGCGACTACCCCCAAAATCCAGGCGATGCCGATCAACTGACCGGCAAAAAGAGCAAGCGTTCCCACCGCCATCATTAGCGCAATAAGGCCGCGAAAATAACGTGAATAACGCATATCCAAATAGTCGCCGAGGGTATACAAGTTATATTTTTGCGCCACTTGCCAGATTTGCGGCCCGACAAAATAGGCTAAAACTAACGAGCCTACGGCCGACGTGCCGATCCACCACCAGGCCGAAAGGCCGTGTTGATAAGCAATGCCTGTTACGCCTACCGTCGAACCGGCGCCAATATTGGCGGCAATCAGTGTTGTAAACAATAGTCCCGGGCCTAATTGGCGCCCGGCCACGAAAAAGTCGGCTGCTCCTTTGACATACCGGGTAACGATAAACCCGGTCAGGATGAGTAGCACGGCATAAAAAACGATTGCCATTAAGTAATGGTTCATCCATTTCACCTCGGTCGCTAGGCGGACAGAAACCCGGTATATCTACCTTGTCCGGCCAAATGAGCTATATAGCGGCGGTCATATAAAAACCTGCCCGCAAAATGGCAGGCAGGGCATCAGCCATGGATCAGGCGCGGAATACACCGCACGCATACCCAATCGCTTTCTCCCTTGGTCTTAATCGGCAACAGCGGCCGCTCGTGCTCGGTTGTGCCGCACATATGACATTTCATTACCACATTGAATTCCGGTCGATCGGCGATTTGCCGCTTATGGGCGTGTACCGCCTCTTCGTCAAAGGGCACCGCTTCCCGTTCTTCTAAAGTAAGTGCGCCCGTAGGACAGGTGCCGATGCAAAAGCCGGCACCGTCACATAACTCCTCCCGCCGCACTTTTGCTTTGCCATTAACAATTTCGATAGCGCCTTCTACACAAGGCGCCACACACTTGCCGCAACCGGTACAAAGCTCTTCATTAATTTTTATAATTTTTCGTTTGACCGCTTTTACCATTTTAACCAGCCTTTCACTACAATTTAGTAATATTATATCCACAATTCACCAAGATTAAGGCTCACCCGCCATCTTTCCTGGTTGCCGAGCAACTGCTCCCGCCGCCAGCATTAGCGCATTAACGCCAAGGCCTGCATATAGCGGGTCAATGCCGGATGGAAAAAGGATTTTCCAAAGAAGCGCGGCGCCGGCGCCCCCCGCCATGGACCAAATGGCATAAGCCGGCCCAATGCGCCCCGGCCAGAATACGGCTGCTGTCAGTGGTAAAAAGATGCCGGCTCCGCGTAAACCCATTGATAGAAAATTCCACTCTAATACAAGTGATTTTAAGTTACCAAAGGTAAAGAGCGTAGCCAATAACGTAACCCCCAACACAGCAATGCGGTTAGCCCACAGCAGCCGCCGGTCGCCGCTAATTCCCCACACTTCGCTAAGAATGTCGCGCGACAACATGGTAGCAACGCCGAGGGCCAAACCTGCGGCTGAGCCAATCGCCGCTAAGAGCAGCGCGGCAATAGCGACCCCGCCAAGCCATGGCGGCAAGTAATAAAGAATGAATAGTGGCAGCGCGTCAATCGGGGCAATCGTGGGATGATGAACCCGCATATACATGCCTGCCATGACGGCCGGAATCCCTGCCGGCAAGGTAATAAGGGCGGCCACCACCGCCCCCCGCCTGGCCGCTTGAATATCACGGGCAGCATAAATTGCCTGAATATACGTTTGGGTAGATATGGTACCGACTAGCAATGACAGCGCGCTGCCAAGATCAGCCCATAATCCCCGGCCTACCAAATTAAGCCACGGGTCGGCAGGAAAGGCCTGCAAGAAGCCGGTCACACCGCCCATTCCTGTATAAGTCAGGGCGCCAACGGCCACTAGTGTGATATAAATTAGGACCGTCTTCAGCGTACCAATTAGTCCTGTACCCCAGACACCGCCAAAAAAGACATAGACGACGATAAGAAAAAAGACAATGCCGGCAGCATAGGCGGCGTCAATTTGAAAAATTGCGCTGATAATCGGTACCGCCGCCAGAATGCTGGAGACAATGCTGAAAAAAATGCCGATCGACGACGCCAAACTGGTAAGCGGCCCGGCCAGCGGTCCGTAACTGATAGCAAGATATTGCGGCATAGTCTGCAGATTTGACTTTCGCAGCGGCGCAGCGTAAAACAGACCCATAACGAGCAAGGCTATCCCCGTGCCAAGGGTAAACCACCACGCGGACAACCCGACGGTAAATGCAAGTTGAGCGGTACCGACGGTAGAAGCGCCGCCGATGATCGTACCGATGATTGTCCCGGCGATCATCGTCACCCCCGACTTATGCCCGCCGACGGCAAAATCAGCGGCATTTCTTACCTTACGCGCTGCATATAGTCCTGTCACCGTTACGGCAGTCAATGTTACGAGCAATCCGATCATATGTACTGGTGAAAGAAGCATACCTTTGCCCCCCGCCCGCAAGTGCAGCAAATCCGTTTCCTGCTTTCCCTGCCCCCAATATTAAGCTACGGTACAGCCGGCTAATTCTATATTGTTCTCTGTCTAGCACCAATCCCCTGCCATTACTTCCGTTTTTTTCCCCAATTTTAAGCACCTCAAAAAAAAGCCCTTCACCGGGCATCTTGGGCAAAGGTCTCTTCCCTCACTGGGCTCATGGCTCAAAGATATTAAGCAACACCAAGACGCCAAAAGCCGTAATAATGATCCCCGATACGCGGTTAATCCAATGGAGACCGCGCACATCCACCTTAGCGCGGAGAGTGCTTACCAAACTGCTTAACAGAAACCACCACAGGGTCGATCCCAAAAAAACGCCGCCTATCAACATAATCGCCGCCCAGAAACTAACGCCTGACCCTTTGATGCCGAGCGCGGCAAAAATGGCGGCAAAAGCAAGAATAGTAAGCGGATTAGTCAAGGTCAGCAAAAAAGTGGAAAAATAGGCGGCCGCCAGCCCCTTGCCCCTCACCGCCGCCGGCTGTGAAGCCGGTTTGTTAAAAAAAGTCTTAAGGCCCAACATGCATAGACACAGGCCGCCGGCAAACCGCAATAGCGCATGCTGTGTTGTGAGAAAATTAGCCACAAAGGTCAACCCAAAGCCGGCGATACACCCGTAAAGGGTATCGGCAGTAGCTGCGCCCAGCCCGGACAAAAAACCTGACGCCCGTCCCTCGGCCAGTGTGCGGCGGATGCACAGCACCCCAATCGGCCCGACGGGTGCAGCAATGGAAAAACCAATTATAACCCCTTTTATAAAGACGCCAAGATCCATCGACCTCTCTCCTTGGCACGGCAATAGTTTAGGAAATTACGACAAAAAAGCACCTATTTTTATATTTTTAGCCTTTTTTGCCTTTGCTTTATTCTATGCGTGCCGGCTTTTTTTCCCGCACCGGTCGGCACACTTGTTGGCGCCCCCCCATATCCTATATCGTAAATCAGGGGCAGTGTAAAGGCAAGGAGGAATTACCCATGTTAAAAGGCAAAATTAAGCACGTCTTCCCAGGCGGCAATACTCCCCAGGGTTTTTTTTCCTATTATGACTACATAATCCCCAGCGGCGAAGCCACTCGCATCTTTGTCATCAAGGGCGGACCCGGTGTCGGCAAATCAACATTTATGAAAAAAATAGGCGACGTTATGGCGAGCCGCGGCTATGATGTAGAATTCCACCATTGTTCCAGCGATAACAATTCCTTGGACGGGGTCGTCATCCCTGCTCTGCGAGTAGCCTTTATCGATGGTACGGCTCCCCACATCGTTGACCCGAAACATCCCGGCGGGGTCGACGAAATCCTCCATCTGGGCGATTTTTGGGATGAAGCGAAAATGGTCGCCAACAAGCAGGCTATTTTAGACTGCACCCGCGAAATCAGCACGCTGTTTCAAAGAGCCTACCGCGTCCTGCGGGCCGCCAAGTCCCTGTACGATGACTGGGAAGCAGTCAATACCGATGCCCTGGATCCCGTATTAGCCAACCAAAAAACGGCTGACCTCATCGGCGAAGTTTTCGGTGATGTTGGCGGGATTGGCGCCGGGAAAGTGCGCAAACTGTTCGCCTCAGCCATCACCCCGGAAGGTCCGGTTAACTATCTCGATTCCGTGGTAGGCACCATGGCCACCAGATATATCGTCACCGGTGAGCCCGGAACAGGCAAAGCCACACTCCTGCAGAAAGTAGTAGATACGGCGGTGGCCAAAGGGCTGGACGTAGAAGCCTATTATTGTCCGCTTGACCCGCAGAAAGTAGAGCACGTCCTGATTCCCGCATTGAACGTCGGCATTACCACCGTCTGCGGCCCCCATGCATATAAACCGTTTGACGCCCGCAAGACCATCAACATGAACGAATGCCTTAAACCTCGGCTTGTCGCCCAATGGGCGGCGGAGAAGGCATTCGCCCAAAGCGCCTACCTCGACCTCTTTGCCAAAGCGGTTACTTATATCAACCGAGCGAAAAAACTCCATGATGTACTGGAAACTTACTATGTGCCCAACATGGATTTTGCCGGTGTGCAAAAGCTGTGGGAAAAAACGCGTGACCGCGTGCTAGCCTACGCCCAAAAATAATCATTCTGACCCAGTTCCTCTTCCTGGAAAAATGATGTATAATAAAATCAGTTCTGATAAAACGTGGGTCTTACCCATGTTTTAGAGGAAACACCAAACTGTCGGAATTCTGCATGCAAGGGCAACCGCCTGCGCACAGGAAGAGCAGGGCACATGTGCAAGCTGGCCTTCTTTTGCGTGCGCAAGAGAAGGCCTTGTATTTTGCGCCGGGAGGAAACAAAGTGGCTAAACGCATCGGGGTAATCGGTATTGTCATTGATGAACCCAAAACGATCGTTGACAGAGTAAACACCATCATCAGTGACTATAGTCATATTATTATCGGCCGCATGGGCGTCCCACGGCACGAGGAAAACGTCGGCGTAATCGCCCTGATTATCGAAGGTACGACCGACGAAGTAGGCGCGTTAACCGGACGGTTAGGCAATTTACCCGGCGTTACCGTCAAATCGGCCCTTACTGCCAGAAGCACGACAGAAAAGGGGGAGAAAAAATGATTAATGAACAAGAGCGCACTTCAGACGCCTTTATTGACGACGCCCTTATCTTGTCGCTGCGGGAAGCGGCCAAAACCAAAGCCAAGGATGAAGCACTGGTACGCCGCATCATTGACAAGGCGCTGGCTTTTCGGGGGCTGACGGCGGAGGAGGTAGCCGTTCTGCTGGAAGTCGAAGACCCGAACCTGCTCCGGGAAATGTACACTGCGGCCGCTAAAGTAAAGCTGGCAATTTACGGCACCCGTATCGTCCTGTTCGCCCCGCTGTACATCTCCAGCTTCTGCATTAACAACTGCGTCTACTGCGGCTACCGCACCGGCAACCGCCAGCAGCTCCGGCGCCGGCTGACGCTCGCGGAAATCAAGGAAGAAGTCGAGATTTTGGAATCGCTCGGCCACAAGCGGCTGGCCGTGGAAGCCGGTGAAGATCCGGTCAACTGCCCCATGGATTATGTAGTAGACTGCATCAAAGCCATCTATAGCATTCGCGACGGCAACGGCAGTATTCGCCGCGTTAACGTGAACGTGGCGGCGACCACGGTCGAAGAGTATCGCAAACTAAAGAACGCAGGCATTGGCACTTATATCCTCTTTCAAGAAACCTACCACCGACCGACATATGCCGCCATGCACCCAACCGGACCGAAAAGCGATTACAACTGGCATACGACCGCCATGGACCGGGCCATGCAGGCCGGGATTGATGATGTAGGCATCGGCGTGTTGTACGGTCTGTATGATTATAAATACGAGACAATCGCCCTTTTCCTCCATGCCGAGCACTTGGAAAAAACTTTCGGGGTCGGGCCACATACCATATCGGTTCCTCGTCTCCGTCCGGCGGGCGGTATGGATCTTGCCCAATTCCCTCACCTCGTCAGCGACGAAGAGTTTAAGAAAATTGTCGCCATTATCCGCCTGGCCGTACCGTACACCGGCATAATTTTATCCACCCGCGAGCAGCCGTCTCTGCGCGATGAGCTTATTACCTATGGCGTCTCGCAAATCAGCGCCGGCTCGTGTACCGGTGTCGGCGGCTACCATCAGGTTTACCGCGAGCATGACAGCTGCGCTAACGGCATGCAGTTCGAGCCTGGCGATCACCGGTCCCCCAACGAAATAATCCGCATGCTCTGCGATAAAGGGTTTATTCCCAGCTATTGCACCGCCTGCTATCGCCAGGGACGCACCGGCGACCGGTTTATGCAGCTGGCTAAAACCGGTGAAATCCAAAACGTTTGTCTGCCGAACGCTATTTTAACCTTTAAAGAATATCTGCTGGACTATGCCGATCCCCTGACCAAGGCCAAAGGCGAACAGCTAATTCGCGCCAGTCTTGACCAAATTCCGCAAGCGGCGGTGCGGGAGGAAACAGAGCGGCGGCTCCGGCAGATTGAAGCAGGAACGCGCGACGTGTACTTCTAAGCCAGTTGGTTTTCCCAACTGGCTTTTCCTTTGTATTTTGTCGTAAAATTATTATCGAACGGTTAGTCGCCTTGCCGTTCGGGAAATTCTAATAACTGTCCGCCGAAATCAATCAACGAATAGGTGTAAGCTGATGCGTCACTGGAAAAAGTCGAAAATTATCTTAATCCTTATCCTGATGATAATTCCCTTGGCAATAGTAGCGGCAGACGGCTGGCTGCGCGGTGCACTGGCCCATTTCAAGCCTGCCCTGAACATCGCTGCCATTAGTAACGAATATGTCCTTATCTGGGACAAACTTCCTTATCCTGTTTATTATGAAGTCGAGGTGCTTAACCATCCGCCGGCCGATGACCGGCAACCCGCCGGGCCGACCGAGCGGATTGCCCGCTACCGAACTTGGGAAAACAAGTTCGTCATTGACCAAAAATTTCCCTTCCGCACCTACTGGCGGGTAACGGCCCGCAGCCTGCTCCGCCTGCCGGTAGGCCGCTATTCAGAAGCAATCAACCTGGCGGAAGTAGCCGACGTTACTGCTGTAAGCTTTCATGCGGTAAAGCCGGTCGCCACTTCCCACTATCCTCATCACGATCCGGCGCCCGCCCGCCCCTTCCTGACCTGGACAACCGTCCCTGGTGCTGTCTACTACGAAATCGAGCTGTTGAGCGCACCGCCCGAAAACCCGGGCGATATATTGCCATCCCGCCACCGGTTCTTTGCTTCGCAGGAGGTCTTTACCAACGGTTACCAAGCTGATCTCACCACTTATGGCGGCGATCACCTTTACTGGCGGGTGCGGGCCTTGGACTACAATGGTCATCCCCTGGGCGTTTTTTCCGACGCAGCGGAAATTTTCATTGACCGTTCCCTTCCCCAGTTGCTCAAACCGCTTATCAATGCCGATCTCAACCGTGACGGTATGCCGACGCCGCTTTATCCCGTCTACTCGTGGATCCCGATTTCAGGCGCCACGCATTACGAGGTGGAAGTGACCGACCAGCCCCCGGAAAACCCTAATGGCATCGCGCCTTCCCGCCACCGCATCTGGAGTAAACGGGTAGCCAGTATCGACTGTTATGATGAGGAGCCCCGCATCCGCCCGGGCACTTATTACTGGCGGGTGCGTGGGCTGGACGCTGCCGGCAACCCGGTCGGCGTATTTTCCGATGCCGCTCCGTATGTCGTAGACCTCTCCAAAGGTAATTACGCCGCCACTTTCGGTGACAGCATCACCCATGGCGGCGGCGCCATCTCCTATTCACCAGCCGATTGGGAATATAGTTTTCAGACCTACCTTAACTTTCCTGTCGTCAACCTGGGACGCAGCGGCGATACGGCGGCGACCATGGCCGCCCGGTTCGAGAGCGACGTCCTGCCCTTTCACCCCAAATACCTAATAATTCTCGGCGGAACCAACAGTCTGCGCGGTGGTACGCCGGCGTCCGAGGTAATAAAAGACTTAACGGCGATCCGTGATAAATGCGTAAAATATGGCATTCGCCCCATCTTCCTCACCCTGCCGCCCATCAATCCCGCCGCCATCGACCGCGCTTTTAAAGAAGAGACGGCGCCTAACTGGCGCCAGGAATTTGACGCTGTCAACCGCTTTATCCGCCAGCAGCGCTATTATATCGACCTTGATCCCTTTTTCTGCGATGCGGCCCGTGAACTACCCGATCATTACGCCATTGACGGCCTGCACCCCGACATTGAAGGCAAAAAATTAATGGCCCAAATTATTAATGCCAATTGGGCCAGAGTAACACGCTAACTTATAGCAGGTGAACATCGGCCGGATGAAACGCCAGCCGTACCGGCACGCCCGCTTGCAGCCGGTTCGTATCCTGCCGGCGCGGCGCCAGCAGGGTAAATACAATGCCTTCCGCCTGCACCATTATCCGTTCGGCGCCGATGCCAGGGACGACTTGGCGAACAATGCCGTCCACCACCACCCAGGGCGGCCGCGCAAACGACAAGCGTTCGTCCCAGAGATAGATGGCGTCTGCCGGCAAGCAGCACCGGACCGCCTCGTGCCGGCCGGGCAGCGTAAACCAGATGGACTCGGTCAGCCGCACTACCGTTTGCTCGCTCCCGGGTTCAACGGTGCAGGCAAAAATATTATCCATCCCTACCAATCTGGCTACTATTTCGTTGGCCGGATGTCTGAGCAGCGCTTCCGGATAGTCGTCCTGAATAATGCGGCCATGGGCCATGGCTACGGCCCGGTCAGCAAAGTACAGGACGTCGGCAAAATTATGGCTTACCAAGAGTACCGTCATGGACCGTGCTTGGGCAAGCTGCCGCAGTTCGGTAAGGAGAGCGGTCCTGGTGGATGGATCGAGGGCCGCAAACGGTTCATCGAGCAGGAGTAATTCCGGGTCGGTGACAAGAGCCCGCGCCAAACAGACCCGCTGCGCTTCACCTCCCGAGAGACGTGCAGCCTGTCGGTCGGCCAAGTGACGGCAGTGAAAAACATCGAGGGCCGCGGCAACCTTGTCGTTGACGACCTCTCTGGGCAGGCGGCGGAATTTTAGACCGAGCGCGACATTCTCAAATACCGTTCCGTCCAGCAGCAGCGTCTCCTGAAAAACCATGGCGCAGCGCCGCCGCACCGTAAGGGGCTGCGCCGTGGCCGCATTTTGGCCAAAAAGTTCCAACTTGCCGCAATACGGCAAAAGCAGATTGAGTACCTGCAGCAAACTGCTCTTACCGGCGCCGTTGGGGCCGATAATGGCTACTAATTCGCCCGGCGCTACGGCGAAATGGTCAATATCCAGCACTGTCCGTCCCTGGCGCCTGACCTTCACCCCTGTCATCCGCAGAACAGGCTGCATTACCATGCCTTCCTTCCTTTTTGCTGCAAAATAGTCAGCAGAATAATGACGGCATAGGCAAGCATCAGCAAGATAAAGCTAAACGCCAAGGCTATATCGTAATTCCCTTTGCTGACCTCCATCACCGTTGCCGTTGTAAGCACCCTGGTCTGGCCTTTAATATTGCCGCCGACCATCATAGACGCCCCTACCTCGGAAACAACGCCGCCGAAACCGGCCATTACGGCGGCCAGCAGTCCCAGCCGCGCTTCGCGGATAAGCAGCCAGTTGGCTTGCCAGGACGTCGCCCCCAGCGATAATAATTGCCAGCGCAGTTTGGGGTTCAAGCCTGCAATGGCGGCAAAACTCAGTCCGGCGACAATCGGACTGGCAATTAGCGCCTGGGCGATAATCATTGCCCAGGGCGTGTACATCAGACCAAACATGCCCAAAGGCCCATAGCGCCAGAACAGCAGGCTGACAACAAGGCCAACCACTACCGGCGGCAGACCCATGCCAAAATTGATAATGCTCAAGCAAATATTTTTGCCGGGAAAGTCGCGGAAGGCCAGCCACAGTCCGACTGGCAGCCCTATTGCCACACTGATGAGTGTTGCCGTTCCGGAAACAAACAGTGTGAGCAGCGTTACCTGGTATACTTCGGCGTCGCCGCTAACCAGCAGGGCAATTGCCTGTATCAAGCCATCCCAGAAATTTTTCATATCATACCTTCAATCATCTATTATACAGCCTGTTTACCGGTCTATTGGGCCGGGACGCTGCCACATTCACCGGCTTCGCCTTTCATAATGGCCAGCCCATGTTCCAGAGCCGGCAGTACAACTTCAAGGCATTCCCGCACGCCCTTAGGGCTGCCGGGCAGGTTGATAATCAGGGTGCGGCCGCGTATGCCCGCAACCGCGCGGGACAGCATCGCCCGCGAAGTTTTTTCCAGCGATTTGGCCCGCATCGCTTCGGCGATGCCGGGTACTTGCCGGTCAATCACGGCCAGGGTGGCTTCTGGCGTAACATCGCGCGGCCCAAGTCCCGTGCCGCCGGTGGTGAGAATCAGATCGATCTTGAGTTCATCGGCCATGTAGATAATCTCCCGGCTAATGACCGCCTGCTCATCGGGAACAACTACATAATGCTTAACCGTTCCCAGACCGGCCAGCATCTCGGCAATAGTTTTGCCGCTCATGTCCGCCCGCTCGCCCCGCGAACCTTTGTCACTGGCCGTGATAATTCCGATGCTAAACATTGTTAACCACCTCAATGGTATCGCCGACCGAGACTACGCCAGGTTGTACAACGATCGCGAAAATTCCCTCTTTCGGCATGACGCAGTCGCCGGCTTGGTAATAAATGCTGCAGCGAGTATGGCATTCTTTGCCGATTTGGCTGACTTCCAGCAGGGCATCACCGATCTTCAGCCTGGTGCCTACCGGCAGGGTCGTGAGTTCAATCCCCGCGGTGGTTAGGTTTTCGGCAAAATCGCCCGGCTTAACGTCCAGCCCTTTTTGCCGCATCTTTTCGATGCTCTCAAGCGCCAACAAACTAACCTGGCGATGCTGAAAGCCGGCATGGGCATCCCCCTCCAGGCCAAGGCCGGTCAACAATCGACCTGTCCCGATATTTGTCTTGCGCTCACCTTTGTTTTTACTTATGCAAACGGCTACAATTTTCCCGCGCACTCATACCGACTCCTCTCGCTGATAATTGCCGCTCTTGCCTCCCGATTTGGCTGTCAGGCGGATATATTCCACCGTCATATCCTTATCTACGGCCTTACACATGTCGTAAATAGTAAGAGCGGCTACGGATACGGCGGTAAGAGCTTCCATCTCGACCCCTGTTTTGCCGGTCGTCTTGACCGTGGCGCGAATATCGATGGCGCTAATTTCTTCCCGCAGGGTAAATTCAATATTGACACCGGTAAGCAGCAGCGGATGGCACATGGGGATAAGTTCCCAGGTGCGTTTGGCGCCCATAATGCCTCCCACCTGGGCTACGGCGAGAACATCGCCCTTGCCCATCGCCCCTTTTTTAATCAGTTCCAATGTCTGGGGCCGCATTGTTACCCTGCCCTCGGCAACAGCTTCCCGCACCGTATCGTCTTTGGCGGTAACGTCTACCATTCGGGCTTTGCCGGCTTCATTAAAATGGGATAGTTCCACTTCAGCCACCTCTATGTGAAATGAAAAAATTCAAAGATATTTTGCTCGGTATCGAAGTAAAGCAGTTTATTCCTGATGGGCTGGCCAAGGCCGGTCAGGATTTTTATGACTTCCTGCGTCTGCAGAGCCGCCGCCAGCGCCGGCGTCGGCGCGGGATTGCCAAGCAGCGCCTCTACGCCGCGCTCCGCCCCGGTCATTCCCCGATAGACATGCGCCAGCCCGGGGTCGCCGGGAAAAACGGTCATGACTTGGCCGGTACAGCCGGCAATGGCGCCATGGACCAATGGCACGCCCAGCCTGGCCGCTGCCGCCGCTAACACCAGCCGGGTCTTGATATTGTCCAGGGCATCGACGACCACCTGCACACCGGCGAGGAAACTTTGCGCATTCTTTTCGTCCAACATACAAGGCACGGCGATCGCTTCAACATCCGGGTTAATGGCTGCTACCCGTGCGGCGGCAACCACCGCCTTATTTTGACCAATATTAGCCATCGTTGCGAGAATTTGCCGGTTAAGGTTATGGAGGGCAAAATTGTCGCCATCGATAATTTTCAGCCGCCCAACTCCGGCCCGGGCCAGCAGTTCGATCACCAGTCCGCCCAGACCACCGGCGCCGACAATGGCCACGGTGCTTGCCAGCAGCCGGGCCTGGCCAGCAACGCCGATGGTTCCGATATTGCGCTGGTAACGCTCAGGCACCGCACCATCTTTCAGCTTAACCACCCCCGACCGGCGGAAAAAGACCGACCCGATCGCCGTCGGCCAACATCCGATTGCCATCGGAATGTATGCCGTTAACCATAATCATTTTTACTTCATTCCGGTCAATCTCCATTTCCGCTAACAGTTCATCGACGGTAATGCCATCGGGAACATCGACCATAACAATGCCGGTAGCGCTGGCAGGGCTATACCGGCGCAGCGTGGCATATAACCTTACTTCGATAACCATCAGTTAAACACCCTCTCAAACTTAATCAACCCATAAAACCGTCCCGGCGCGGGAAGCATCATAACCGCCCAACGCCTCCACTTCCCGCCGGTAACCGTCCGAGCGCAGCACGGCAATTATTTTTTCCCGCCGCTCGTCATCGTCCGCGAAATTTAATATTAAGTCATATTGTTCACTGGCAATCGGAATAAAATCCAGCCCTAACGCCTGCGCCGCCGCCCTGATCCCTAATCCGGCATCGGCGGCACCGCCGGCGATACTGGCAGCTACGGCCATGTGCGTAGCTACTTCTTTTTCATAGCCTTGAATTTGTCCGGCGTCAATCCCCAGGCGGCGCAGTTCATAGTCAAGCAGCATCCGCGTCCCTGAACCGCGCTGCCGGTTAATATACATAATCCCGGGGTTCATTAAATCGGCCAGCGAACGAATTCCCTTCGGATTGCCAGGGGCGACGAGCAGGCCCTGCTCGCGCCTGGCGAGATGAACGACCATACACTTGCGCCCCGCCAGTAACCGCCGTACAAAGGGCAAGTTGTATTCGCCTGTTTCTTCATCCAATAAATGAATACCGGCCAAATGGGCTTCGTTGTTGCGGATGGCCATGATGCCGCCCATACTGCCCACATTGGCGCAAGAAAGAACGTGTCCGCCATGGCGGCGCAGGTGCATCCCAAGTAAATCAAGGGCTAAGTCATGACTGCCCACGGCCAAAACCTGCCGTTCCAGTTCTGACTTCGGACTGCACAAGTTAACGGTAACGGCAGTACCGGCAGCCAGACCGTCGCTTTCGGCCGGGATGGCCATTAACCCGCGCGCCCTGGTCAGCGAGGAAATAAGTCCCGCCCCGCGGGCCAGCGGCGCGGCTACGATCCGACCCTGGACATTGCCCAACGAAAGACGGACATATTCCTCTACCCCGATGGTCGAGAAAAGCTGGCGTGCTAGTTTAGCTTCCACCTGCTTAGGCTGCGTCATCGGCAGGCCTTGGCGGGCCAGTAAAACGGGGCGGACGAATAATTCGGCCGTCAGCATTGCCGAAACAGGGTAGCCGGGTAAGCCAACAACCGGTTTACCTCGGCACACCGCCAATACGACCGGTTTGCCGGGCTTAATGGCTACGCCGTGAACCAGCACCTGTCCTAACTCGGACATCACGGAGAAAGTGTAATCTTCCGTGCCAGCCGAGGTACCGGCGATCGTAATCACCATGTCGCAGTCATCGAGGCTGGTGGAAACGGCCTGAGCCAGCGCCGCGCGGTCGTCATTTACGATTTTGCGCCGCACGGGCTGAGCGCCCCATACTTGTACCGCCGCCGCCAACATCGGCGAATTAATGTCCAAAATCCGCCCCGGCGCCAGCTCCTGCCGGCTGGCCACAATTTCGGTGCCGGTAGGAATAATGGCCACCCGCGGCTTGGCCGTAACTTTGATTCGTTCCAGTCCGGCTGCCAGTAACGCGGCAATATCGGCTGGCCCGATTACATGCCGCTCCGGTACAATCATTTCGCCCTGGACAATGTCTTCGCCGATAATCCGAACGTGCTGCCATGGCGCGGCAGCAGCGGCAATTTCCGCATAACCTTCCGCAAAGTGGACATCCTCGACCATTATGACGGCATTGGCCCCCGGTGGCAAGACATCACCCGTATCCACGACGCAGCAAGTCCCGGGGAGAATAGGGCCGCCGGCCGGCAGCACGCGCAGTTTTTTCGGCTGCCGCTCGGTTGCCCCAAACGTATCTTCGGCCCGGACCGCAATGCCGTCCATCGCCGCCCCATTGTAATGCGGGACCGACTGCACCGCATAAACGGCGCAGTCCGTCACCCGCCCCAGCGCTTGTTCTACGGCGATTTCTTCCGCCGGCAGCCTGGCGAAGTAGCCCGCGGACGACAAGGCTTTTCGCCATAGCGCCTCGGCCTCCTGGCGCGGCATACAGTCCAGATATACTTTCCCGTTATGCATGGCATGTCTCCTTCTCAGCATCGTAGCATTTCCACTTCCACTTGTTCACCGGCATAAAGGCCGCTCTTTTCCGGGGCGATAACGACGAGTCCGTCCGCTTCCGTCATAGTGCAAATAAGCCCTGATTTCCCGAAGACCGGCTCGGCCCAATACTCGCCGTCTTTGGGCAATAGCCGCACCCGGATGATTTCGTCCCGCCCCGGCGCGGACGCAACGTTGCGGCTTATCTTGGCCGGCACTCTAAACACTCTCTGCACCTTTTCCCCCGCCATGACGGCAAGCGCCGGCCGAACCAATTGGTGATAGATAATCAACGCCGAAACGGGGTGTCCTGGGAGCCCAAAAACAGGTACGGCGCCGACCATGCCGAATATCGTAGGCTTACCGGGTTTAACGGCAATCCCGTGGAGCAAAACCCCCGGACCGCCTAACGCTTCGATCGCTTTGACCGTATAATCCCGCGCTCCGACCGAGCTGCCGCCGGAAACCATAACGGCGTCGCATGCGGCTGCCGCCTCAGCCAACTTCTGCCGCAAACTTGCGTAGTTGTCGCCGATTATGCCGTAGCGTATAGCGGTATAACCGGAGGCCTCCAGCAAGGCCGCTAGCGTGTACGAGTTAATATCCCGCACCTGACCCGGCTGGGGTAGAGCAGACACATCGACAATTTCATCGCCGGTGGATAAGACCCCAACTTTGAGCCGTCGGTAAACGCTCACTTCGGCAAAACCGCAGGCCGCCAACACGCCAATATCCAGGGGAGCTATTTTCTGTCCCTGCCGCACCAACACGGTACCGGTCGTGGCATCCTCGCCGCGGGCAATGCTATTGTCACCGGGCGCAACGGGTTTTGTTACCAGCAAGGTTCGATCATCCACCCGTTCCGTATGCTCCAGCATGACGACAGCGTCGGCATTGCTGGGCAGCATGCCCCCGGTTGGAACGGCTGCCGCCTGGCCCGGACCCAGGACTAAGGCAGTGGTCTGTCCCATGGCAACTTCGCCGATGACGGTTAGCAGCGCCGGTATTCCTTCCCCGGCGGCAAAGGTGTCGGCACTGCGCACGGCATAGCCGTCTACCGTAGACCGGGGAAAAGACGGCAGCTCTTCGCGGCAAAGGCAATCAGCCGCAGCAATGCGCCCTGCCGCGGCGGCCAGTCCCACAGTCTCGCTGCCGATGTCGGCGCTAGCGGCATGGGCCAAAACAAGCCGGCGTGCCTCAGCCAGCGTCTGACAGTTGAAAAAATCCACGGCATTCACTCCTTGCGGGCGCCAAAGCACCCTAATTGGCAGTCGCGAATTTTAATTCCCAAAACGTCGGCCGCCCTGCCTATAACGAGCGGCGGTACGCCTTCGCTTTGCGCCAATTCCTGCGCGGCGGCACAGGACAGCTTCCCGTCCGGCGCCGCTGCCCGTACTTTGTTGAGCAGTTCTTCCCGCAATTCTTGCACTGGCCCGGCCTCCTGTATACGAAATAAGATACTATAGATATTAATTCACCAAATTCCATTTTATTCCTCCAGCAAGCAAAATAAAAACCGGATCCCGCGCCAACGGCGGGTCCGGTTTTAGGTTAAGAAATTAGAAGTTAAAGAGCGATTTGAGCTCCTCTTTCGGCACATCGAAAACGGTATTGTGCGGTGGCAGTGGTTCGCTACGGAAGAAGTCGGGCAGGTCGTCGGCATCGTCGTTGAAGCCTGCCGCTTTATTGAACCCACGCTCATCGCGCAAGACTTGCTTGCCCAGTTCCAGATAATCATCAAGCGACTTGTTCCAGCCATAGCGGGCGTTGCACATTTCCACGATACCGTCAAGCCCTTCGGGAATATCGAGAATGGCAAAGGCCACAAACAAGCAGAGGCCGGTGCTATCCAGGAAAGAAGTAGCGATTTGCAGGTTCCGCGAAAGTTCGACCTGGCCGGCCGGACTAAGCGGGTCCACTTTGCCGCCCACCCCGAGAATATTGGCGGCAACGGCATAACCGGCAGTATGGTCGGCGCCCATGGTAGTAGTAGCGTAAGTTACGCCGATGCCTTTGACGGCCCGCGGGTCATAAGCCGGAATGGCCTGGCTCTTCACAACCGGCACGCGCCGGACGCCGAAGGCCTTGCCGGTAACGGCGGCGCCGGCGCCGAGAATACGGCCAAGCGGGCTGGCTTTGCCTACTTCCTTAAGCAGTTCTATAGCCGCTTTGCCATCGCCAAATTGGGCCAGGCCGGCTTCCATGGCCACGCCCAACGTGACACCCATCTCGATGGTATCAACGCCATAATCGTCGCACATACGGTTAAGAACGGCGATGTCGTCCAGATTATCAATGCCGCAATCGGCGCCCAACGACCAGCAGCTCTCATATTCGAGACCGCCGGTTACCACATTTCCGGCCGCGTCTTTATAAATATTCGAGCAGCGGATGATGCACCCGGGCGAACAAGCGTGACCGGTTTTGCCACCCCGTTCCTTGCAAACGGCATGCAGTGTTTCGCCACCGATATTGTTGGCTCCCTCAAAGCGGCCAACGCTAAAGTTGCGGGTTGGCAAGCCGCCGGCTTCACTCAGGGTGTTGACTAAAACGTCAGTGCCATAGGTCGGCAACCCCTGCGAAGTAACCGGATGTTTCAGCAGGGCATTGGCCAGTTTTTTCGCTCCGGCCCGGAAGGCGGCTTCATCGGCAAAAGAAACGTTGTTTGCACCCGTGTCATCGACGACAATCGCCTTAAGCCCTTTGCTGGCCATGACCGCGCCAAGACCGCCGCGGCCCGCCTGCCGGGTGGGCGCTCCTTCCATGTCGGTAAAACCAACACAGGCCGAAGCCATCTTATTTTCACCGGCCGTGCCGATTACGCCGATCGCTACTTTTTCCCCAAACTTTGCTTGCAATTTGGCAACGGTATCATAGATGTTTAGCCCTTTTAGCTCAGGCATTTCGATAAGGGCTAATCCGTCTTTGTCAACCTTGAGCACGTAAGTTTTATCATCTTGGGGCAGGTCTTCCACGATAATGGCTTCAACTCCCAGCCGCCCTAGTTTGTGGCCCATGGCGCCGCCGACATTGCTCTCCTTGATGGTGCCTGTCAGCGGACTCTTGGCCCCGAGCGACATGCGGCCGGCATTTGGAGCACCCGTGCCGGAAAGCAGTCCGGTAGCAAATACCAGTTTGTTCAGTTTGCCCAGCGGATGAGCGTTAGGGTCCACCTCGGCGCTAACAATGCGTGAAGTTAGCGCCCGGCCGCCAAGCCCCTTATACGCCGCCCCGTCTTCCGGCGTAATGGTCAAAGTAGCCATGTTTACACGGTAAAACATCAAACCCCTCCCTGTAAATTATTAATTAATTAAAAAATAAAAAGAAGCCCGTTACGGACTTCCTTTGCGCACTGGCAGGCATGGGGATTTCTCCCCATACCCTTACGTTTACCACGCCTGGACGGCAATGGTAACTCGGAACTCACTCTCACCTTATATTACTATGCGTTTGTTATTTTCTAAAGTACGGCAATTTTTTGTAAATTCCTGCTATCTTTTCCCAATCAGGGCCTTTTTTATCCGCCAATTTGCGACATTTTTCGCTGAAAACTAGGTTGCCCGGCCGCTAAATTATGCCCGGCCGGCTTTTCCGACAGCGCCTGGCGAAAAACTTCGCCGACCTGTTGTTCACTTGCTCCGGCCCTAAGTAGCGTTTTGAGATCCAGTTCCCGGTTGGCTAAAAGGCAAGGCCGCAGCTTGCCGTCGGCCGTCAGCCGCATGCGGTTGCAAGCCCTGCAGAAATGTTCCGTAAGCGGAGTAATGAAACCAAAGAGACCCTTGGCTCCCGGCAAGCGGAAATATTTGGCCGGACCGTTGCCAATACTGCCCGCCGCCGGCTCCAGCATCCCCAGACCGGCGCCATTCAGCCGGTTTTTAACCTCTGCCGGCGTCATTCCCGGCCCGGTTCCGTTGTAGCCGATCGGCATATATTCGATAAACCGGACAGCGATCGGGTAGCGGTAAACCATCTCGACAAAATAGCTCAGGTCGCTGTCCATAAAGGCACTGGTTAATACGACGTTAATCTTAACGGGATGCAGGCCGACGGCGATAGCTTTTTCAATCCCGGCCAACGTGCGCTCCAGACTGGCGCTCCCGGTGATGCGCCGAAACCGCTCAGGATCGACCGTGTCCAGGCTGACGTTGACCCGGTGAAGCCCAGCGGCTTTAAGGTCTTCAGCCATATCCGCAAGCAGGCTGCCATTGGTTGTCAGTGACAGGTCATCAATAATGCCAAGCGAGCTAATGGCGCGAATAAAATCGACAATCCCCTTGCGTACCAGCGGCTCGCCGCCCGTTAGGCGAATTTTGTTCACCCCGTATTTGTTAAAGACTCTGATCAGATACAGTATTTCCTCGTAAGCCAGAATATCGGCGTGATCCAGCAGCTTCACGCCGTCAGGGGGCATGCAATAGGCGCAGCGGAAATTACAGCGGTCGGTAACGGAGATGCGGAGATAGTCGATACAGCGGTTATAACCGTCGCGCATTACCTCACCTCCCGTTGGTAGAATTCGATCCATTCTAGGCCTTTGTCAGAACGTGAGCGACCAAAAAGTCGGCCAGCGGCGCCGCGTCATCAAGGCCGAAGTGGGGCACATCGTTATAGAGGACGGTATCGGATACGACGGCGAGCAGCTCTTCCTTGCCGCATAAGGGCCGGTCGCAGACGGCCTGGCGGAAGACTTCAATTTTACGTTTTCCCTCCCGTTTATAACCTTCGGTAAAGATAATATCTACGCCGTCTACGAACGACACAACTTCGTCAAGCGTCAACTCCTGCTCAACTTTTTTAATCATGGCCATCTTAGCGGGCGACGAAATGCAGACCACGTCAGCGCCGGCCTGGGCGTGCCGCCAGGTGTCCTTGCCCGGTCTGTCCATATCAAAGCCATGGACGTCGTGTTTGATCGTGCCAACTTTATAGCCGCGCCGCTTCATTTCCCGAATCAGCTTTTCAAGGTAGGTGGTTTTGCCGCAATTAGACCTGCCTACGATGGAAATCACCGGAACCATAAATCTCCTCCAATTTTTTGCAAGTTGTATATTTAGTTCTCCGTTTCCTGCTGCTGCCCTGCCATGGAGCGGATAAAAATTCGCTGCTGCCAGGTATAATAATAGCTGATGCCTGGCAAAAGGATTCGGCTGGAAAAAAGCGAATATCTTATTTAGAAAATTTTGGGACGAGGTGATTGCATGACGACCTTACGCTTTTTGGGCCATGCTTGTTTCGAACTGAGTGACGGCCAAACAACGATTCTGTTCGACCCTTATCTGGCAGATAATCCCTTTAAAATTGCCGGTCCGGACGAAGTAAACTGCCAGTATATTCTCGTTTCCCACGGCCACTTTGATCATCTTGGCGACGCGGTGCGCATTGCCAAGCGTACCGGCGCTACCGTCATTTCCACGGCTGAAGTGGCCCGTCTCTGCGGTGAACAGGGTGTTAACAGCCATGCCATGCACATCGGCGGCAAGCACTCTTTTGACTTCGGCTATGTCCGCATAACCCTCGCCTTTCATGGCGCCGGCGTTCCTGGGGGTCACGCCTGCGGTTTTATAGTCAATTTCCACGGCACGACGGTCTACTTTGCCGGTGATACCGGCCTGTTCGCCGACATGGAACTGTTGGGCCGTCTGGAAAAAATCGACTATGCCCTGCTGCCCATCGGCGACAACTTTACCATGGGGCCGCAAGATGCCGTGGAAGCAGTAGGATTGTTAAAACCGAAAAATGTCATTCCCATGCACTATAATACCTGGCCGCTCATCGCCCAGTCGCCTGAAGATTTCAAGCGCCAGGTGGAAACACGTTATGGGACGCCGGTACATATTATGCAGCCCGGCCAAGTTTTAACCTTAAAATAATTCGCCATTTTCCCACATACTAAACAAACGAAAAAAGGTGATAAACTTGAGCGCTATCGCACGCATCGCAACAGTAGGCAGCAGTCAACTGGTGGCCGACGAGCTGCTGGAAGCGGCGCGCCATTTTATCCCTGGTCTGGAAGGCCGCGCTTATGCCATAAAGGCTTTAACGGACCATCAGGTTGCCGACCTTTTTATTTGCCTGCCCACCCGGGTGGACGAAGCGGCCCAGAAAATTCCCCGCGACAAAATTGTGGCCCTCGAGCTGGTGCCCGACGCGGCGTTTTTCGTCCAGGTGGCCCAAATTCCGCATGGCGAGACAGTAACGGTGTTCAATAACAATACCGCCCAGGCGGCCAAAATCGCTAAATACTGCCAGGATATAGGCATTAATCAGGTAACGTTTCAATACGCGCCCTACGACGAATTGTCTGAGTCCGAACTTGCGATGCTGCTGCAGGACGCTCGCTACATCATCGGGGCGGAAAAAATCGTCGGCACCGGGTCGGTCCTGCTCAGCCGGTACCGCCACTATCTGCCCCCCGACGTCAAAATCATCGGCGCCCGGCGGGTGGCTACCGCCGACTCCGTATGCGCCGTCATTCGGTGGCTGACCCTTTTTGCCCACCGCCAACTGGCGACAGAAGTGGCCGCCATATCCAATCAGCTAAATTACCAACTCCAGGAAATCACGGCAATTACCGCAGAAGTTTCCCGGTCGATTGACACAACAGCGGCAACCATCCAAAATATCGATAACCATATTGGCCGGCAGATGGCCAGAATCCGGCAAACAGTAGACATTTCCCAGACCTTGGCGGCGGCAACCCATAACATCGGCGGCATCGCCGACACCATCAAGCATATCTCCGGCCAGACCAACTTATTAGCCCTGAACGCCGCCATCGAAGCGGCGCGGGTCGGCGAATACGGGCGCGGCTTTGCCGTTGTCGCGCAGGAAGTGCGCAAACTGGCGGAAGAAAGCCGTAAATCTACTGATACCATTCGTCACTCTGTCGGCGAAATTCAGGGAGTAGTAGCCAATATCGTCCCCGCCCTGACGGCGCTGTCCGACGATATGACGACTACCCAGCGACATATTGCCGGCATTGTCCAGGCATCCCGACAAGAAAACAATTCACTCATGAAAATAGCGAAATCCCTGGAAAGTATCAGTGGTATCAGTGATAAACTGCTCGGCTCTGTTGAAAAGCTGCTACACGTCTAAGTCAAGCGCAGAGCCACTGTAAAAGCTCTTAAACAAAAGGCAGTCAACCATGGTCGGTTGATTGCCTTTTATTTTTTACCTATTATTTAGTTGCATCTTCCCGGCTCGGGCAGAGACCGTTCAGCGGACAGACGTCGCAGGCCGGCTGGCGGGCCTTGCAAACTTTGCGGCCATGCCAGATAAGCCAATGATGGGCGTCCGCCCAGTCCTGCCTGGGTATGACCCGCATCAGCCCTTCTTCTACCTCACGGGGCGTTTTGCCTTTGGCCAGCCCCGTCCGGTTGGCTACCCGAAACACATGGGTGTCGACCGCAATGGCCGGTGTACCAAATAATTGGCTTACAATTACATTAGCAGTTTTGCGGCCTACTCCCGGTAATTTTATTAAATCTTCAAAACGGGTGGGAACTTCCCCGCCATAAGCACGGCAAAGTATCTCACAGGTGGCAATGATGTTGCGGGCCTTACTGCGGAACAGGCCGCAGTCCCGGATATATTCCTCCAGTTTATCCTGCCCCAGCGCGAGGATTTTGGCTGGCGTATTGTACTGCGGGAAAAGGCGGGCCGTAATGATGTTGACCCGCTCGTCGGTGCACTGAGCGGATAAAATCACGGCGATCAAGAGTTCAAAAGGCGTTGAATAGTTAAGCGCCGTCGTCGCGCCCCGGTAATGTTCCGCTAATATCGCCAGCATTTGCTGCTTTACCACTTTGGTCACACGCATACCCGTACCTCTCCAGTTGACCGAATAATATCATATTACTACAAATTTAGTATGAGCGAAATAGTCGCATATAGAAAAAAAGACCTGGCTGCACCAAGTCTAAGATAGCGTTTTTACCCTACATAAAAAGCTGCTGCTGGTCGGCCGGTATTTCCGGCAGGCGCTCAACGGGCCGCTTACAAAACCGGGTGAGAAAAATCCCGATCTCGTAGAGGGCCAGCAGCGGAAGCGCAAGCAGAATTTGCGACAGGACATCCGGCGACGGCGTAATGATCCCCGCGATGATAAAAACGCCCAAAATCGCATGGCGTCGCTTGGCCCGCAGTTTTTCCGCCGTCAATATCCCCACGGAGGTCAACAGCATGATGACCAGGGGCAGTTCAAACATTATCCCGAAAACCAACAGACACATAAGCACAAACGAAATAAAACGCCCGGCCGAGAGCAGCGGCTGCATCTCCAAGGTGGCAAAGTCCAGTAAAAACTGAATACCGACCGGCAATACGGCATAATAGCAGAAGGCCGCACCGCCGGTAAACAGCCCAAAGCTGACAACGGTGAGTAAAACATGGGTAGTAGGCGTCAGCCCCTTCACCCTGGCGCGCACCGTGCCAATCAGCAGATAAAGTAGTAGCGGCAGGGCAAGGACCAGGCCGATTGTCAATGCCACCTTGATTTTAGTGACAAAAGCTTCGGCCGGGCTAACAAAAATCACCTGTCTGACCATCCTGAACATGTATTTCATGGCGCCGTCGGCCCACCAATAGCCAAGGGCGCTGGTACCGGCCAACAGCATGATCAACCATAACAGACGGCGGCGGGCCCGCGCAATGATGTGGCTCAGCAGGCTGTAAAATTCCTGGCTTTCCATCTTAGCCTGCTCCTTTTAGGCGCTTAGGCCGCTGCGCTGAACCGCGACGCTTGGAGCTGCCTCCCGGGTCGTGACCGGACAGACGGCCAGGCAGGAATAGCAGCGCGAACACTCGCTATGGTCCACTGCCAGGCTTCTCATTTTTTGCTTGAGCAGGTCCTTTATGCTTTGCGGGTAGTCCTCATACCGCCCGGGGCGGTCAAGCAAATCAGGTACGCCCAGCTCAATAAGGGCTGTCAGCACCGCCGGGTCGGTTTTAAGCCGGTCATGCCCGCCATGATGCGGCCGGTTATCCATGGCACAGGCCTGTTCACAACGGCTGCAGCCGGTACAGCGGTCCCAGGGCAAGCGGATTTTAAGCAGGCTGAAGCGGGAAAAGAGGCCTAAGAGGGCCCCAATCGGGCAAAGCACTTTGCACCAAAAACGCTTGCGCACCGTATCCAAACCGGCGGCCAACGGCAGCACGGCCGTCTCCAGCCCTATATTTAACCCCTGCAGACCGACACTGCGGCAAGTCGTGCCTATCGGGCAAAGAGCACAAAACGCGGGATAGCGCAGCATGCCGGCGGCGAGCAGCGCCCCGCCCAGCACGCCATACTTAATGTGACGGTTATCGGGACTTAGGAGCGCCGGTGGTACCTTGTTACGGGCCAGCCGCAGCCGGGACAGCGGTTTACCCAGCCAATCGAGGACGGCGCCGAAGGGACACACCCAACCGCAGAAAACCCGGCCCAAAAGCACGGTGACAATCAGAAGCAAACTGCCCGAAATAACCGTCCCCCACAGTATCTCTCTTGCCCCCAGCGTCAACTGCAGCATGCCTAACGAGCAAGTGAAATTAGCGCTGCCGCCCAGGCGCACCGCGCAAAAAGCACCGGTCAAAACCACAACAAGCAAAAGAAAAAAGACAACTTGACTGACAGTACGCGCCAATTTCAGCTGTTTGGGCGTCATGTTTTTATCCCCCTTATTGCACACCGCCTTTGGCGGCACAGATGCAGCGCAACATTTCATACCTGGCCTGTTCATCACTCAGTCCCAATTCGACGAGGTCAAAATTCCCCGTCCGGCTTGCCGCGTCTTGTTCCGGCATTTGTACCCGGCTCGCCGGCAGGCAGGTATAATCGCCGGTATAGCAGCCCAGTTGCCCGCGCAGCGGCGATGTCAGCCGGTCGGTACGGCCGGTGAGATGGTTATGGATGGCGTAGGCTACCTCCTTGCCCGAACCGACGGCTTTTACCACCGTGTTGACCGGGCCGCCGCAGTCGCCGGCGACGAAGATGGCGGACAAGCCGATTGCTTGACCGCCGGTATGGGCGATAAACGGCCCGTTCCGCGTTATGCCGGCGTCAGCCAGACAGGCCAGATCAGGGGCCTGGCCTATGGCCACGATAACCGTATCATATTCCGCTTCCCGGCATTGGTCAGTCAATACCTTAGGCGGCCAGCGCCGACCTTTGGCATCGTAGGGACCGGGCACGACCGGCGCGTAGCGCACCGCCGCCACCCGACCGTCACCGCTGAATTCGACCGGTACGGCCAGCTCCTTAATGCGCACCCCTTCCGCTTCGGCGCCCGCGATTTCGTGCACGGTAGCCGGCATTTCGAACCGGTCTTCAACACACATCATATCCACCTGCTCAGCCCCTAACCGGCGGGCCGTCCGGGCCGCATCGACCGCCACGTTGCCGCCGCCTACGACAAGAACGCGACGGCCAACCTCCACTGCTCCACCAGTTGCTGCCTGGTGGAGAAACGCCAGCGCCGGCATCACGCCCGGCAAGTCCTCGCCCGGGATGCCCAGGCGACGGCTGGCGCCGGCGCCAATTGCCAACAACACCGCGTCATACTGCTCTTTTAGACCGGCAAGAGTAATCTCCCGCCCCAGTGCCTGGCCGGTTTTAAGCTCCACGCCCAGGGCGATGATGGCCGCGACTTCCGCCGCCAATACCGTCCGGGGCAAACGGTAGGCCGGTATGCCATAAGCTGCCATCCCACCGGCGGCGTCATTTTTTTCATAGACCGTCACTTTATGGCCTAAGCGGGCCAGAAAATAGGCCGCCGCCAGACCAGCCGGCCCGGCGCCGACAACCGCCACTTTTTTACCGGTTGCTGGTCCCGGCTTGAGGGTAGGATGGGTCAATGCCTTGACTAACGAACCAGTCCGCCTGACTGCCTCGTCGCCGGCATAGCGGTGCAAACTTTGCGAATAGACCGCCTCGTCAAAATTAAACCGTTTGCAGTTTTTTTGACAGGGCGGCTCTTCACAGACATAGCCGCATGTTAAAAAGAGAGGATTATCATGCCGGCCCAAGGCTATGGCATCGCCGAATTTCCCCATTTGCATAAGGGCAATTGTCCCCGGCAAATCCACGTTGGCCGGACAAGAATTGACGCAGGGACTTAGCATAAGCTCGCTGCAGATGCTGGCCGGACACCGTCCGGTGCCATGGGCGGCAAACTCGTCCGGCCATAAGGCCATTGCCGTTTTAAGCGGCCGGAGAGCGGCGCAGCGGCTGGGACAATCCGGGTTTTGGCTGCCGGCGATCCGGGCCAGTTCGGCCACATCCCGCGCGGTTCCTACCGAAGTGGTGAGGCGTTCCAGCAGTTTGACCGCTTCGGCCGTGGCGGCGGTACATACCTGGCAGCCGGCCTCTTTAGAATTGAGCAGCGTAACGTGGTTGTAAACCAGCAGCAGACGGACGACATTGACTAGGCAGCTACCTTCGTCAAAGACCATAATTTCCTGCGACTGGCTGACCGGCTGCTGCAGCTCCGCCTCACCAGCAAAATGGCCAGCTGCCCCGCCGACTAGTATGGCTTTTAACAAAAACCGGTTTGTCGCCATTCCCCCGGCATAACCAAAGATAATATCAAGCAGATTATGGCCGGGTTGGACGGAGTAGGCGCCGGGCCGCCGTACCTGGCCCTTGACCGTAACTTCAAGCAGGACTTTCTGGTCCACGGCTGATCACCTCCATAACTGAATACTGTACTTTTTGACAAGTCTGGCCGTATACAGCGCAACTTCAAATAAGAGATAAAGGGGCAGCGCGAGCAATAGCTGCGCAGCAAGGTCTCCTCCTGGCGCAAGCAACAACGTGAGGCCGGTCAATAACCCGAAACAAGCCTTGCGCTGGCCGGCCACAAAGGCCGGCGATACAAGGTTGTACCGTAGCAGGACAAAGAATAAGAGGGGCAGATTAAAGGCAAGGCCGGTATAAACGAGAAAAGAAACAATAAAGTTCAGATACTCTTCCCCGGCAATTAACGGCATCATGCCGGCAGGGGCGAAGGCAAGCAAAAAGTCCATGACCCGTGGCAGCAGCACAAACAGGGAGTAAACCGCCCCCAGGCCAAAGAGCGCCACGGCCACTGTCCCGCCAGACAGAAGCACCGCCTTTTCCTGCCGGTATAAGCCGGGAGCCACAAACCAGACCAGGCTTGCGGCAATGGCCGGGAACGCCAACACTAATCCTAAAAGTATCGCCAGGCGGATATGAAGGTACAAGCCGTCGATGGGCCCGAAATAAACAATATTGGCGACAGGCAGCACTTTCTTCAGAGTTATAAACAGGGACGGCGCCAGGCAGTAGCCGATCGCGGTGGCAATGAGCAACGAAAGCAGGGCAACAATGATCGCCTTGCGCAGATCTGTTAAATGTTCGACCAGGCTTAGCCGTGTTTGGTCCACCGCCGTCACCGCCCTAGCAGTTTGTCAAGCAGCGACTTTTGCTGCTGGAGACAATATTCATGACAGGCTTCAAACATTACCTGATGCCGGCGCAGCGTTTCACCGACCGCCAGCAGGCGGTCGCGGTCGCATTTTAGCGCCACGCCGCAGTTAGGGCTGATGTCTTTCGGCCCCGGTATCAGTTCGACCGTGAATCCCTCCCGGGCCAACACTTTCTCGGCCTGAACGGCATGTTGGGAGGAATAAAAGGTTATAATTCCGCAAAGCAAACTCATAGACCGCACCGTACCTTTTCCGCGATTTGGCTTAAGGCGTTAAGCGTCTGGTCGATCTCCGCCGCAGTCGTAAATGGGCCGACGCTGAGCCTGACGGTCCCTTGGGGAAAAGTCCCCAGCGTTTTATGGGCCGCCGGCGCGCAATGCAAACCCGTTCTGGTCATAATGCCGAACACGCGGTCCAGCACCAGACCGACTTCAGAACAGACCATGCCGGCCATATTTATGGAGATAACCCCGGCATTATGCGCCGGCGTTCGGGCGCCATATATGGTTATACCCCGGATATCCTGCAGCCCGGCTATAAGTTTCGCCATCAGTTCCCGCTTATGCCATCTGATGCCGTCCAGGTCACCCGCGTTCAGCTTCGCCACGGCGGCGCCGAGACCGGCGATTCCGACGGCATTGAGCGTACCGCTTTCCAGCTTATCGGGAAGAAAATCGGGCTGGTATTCCGACTCGGACAAACTGCCGGTGCCGCCATAAATTAGCGGCGGCAGCTCAACCCCTTCCCCGATAACCAATCCCCCCGTCCCCTGCGGCCCACCAAGGCCCTTATGACCGGTAAAGGCCAGAAAATCTATATTGTCGTCAGCAACGTTAATCTCTTCGCTGCCCGCCGTTTGCGCGGCATCGACGGCAAAAAGCACGCCTGCTTCCCGGGTAATGCGGCCCACCTCGGCAATCGGCATGATCGTACCGGCCACATTGGACGCATGGGTCATGACCACCAGCCGCGTGCGAGGGGTTATAGCCCGCCGCACCGCCTGCGGTTCAAGCTGGCCGGTACTGTCACAAGGGACAACGGTCAGATGAACGCCGTCCTTTTCCAACCGGCGCAACGGCCGCATAACGGCATTATGCTCCATACTGGTTGTTATTACATGGTCGCCTGGTTTCAGACAGCCAAATAATACCATGTTTAGCGCTTCAGTGGCATTTTTGGTAAAAATCACCCGCTCGGGCGCGGCACAGAAAAATAGGCGGGCGATATTCTCCCGGGCATCAAAAACGATCCGGGCAGCGGCGGCCGACATGGTGTGGCCCGAGCGGCCGGGATTGCCACCGGCTGCGGCCAGATACTCAGCCATCGCCGCCAGCACGGCCGGGTCCTTCGGCCATGACGTTGCGGCATTATCAAGATAGATTGGCATGGCGCACCTCGCTCACCCCTTGGCAGCGCTGAAAGGCAGACGCTTGGCCCCTGCTGCCGTTACTTTGATGGCTACCGGTGTTACCGGACAGGCTTTTACACAGTTCATACAGCCGGTGCATTTCGCCGGGTCGACCTGCACCAGCCGTTTGCCCGGCACTTTACTGATGGCCCCGGTTGGACACGGTTTAATGCACTTGTCACAGCCAACACATTCTTTTTCTAAAATCACCGCCGTGCCCATTTTCGCTGCTTGCGGCGCTATGGGCGTGAGCGCCCCGCTGGGACAGACCTGGGTGCATTTCATGCACAGCGTGCAGCCCGAGGCCAGCACCGGTGTGGCGGCGTTGCTCCAGCCATCACCTAAGTGAGCCGAAGCCAGCGCTTTTTCCGGACATGTGTCGATACACTGGTGGCAACGCAGGCACAAATACCGAAAGTCCGCTTCCGCCACCGCGCCCGGCGGCCTTACCAGCTCGGCATTGACTGGCAACGCGCCGGTGGCGCCGAAGGCAGCCGCTGTGACAATTGCTGTCCCTGATATTTTTAAAAAGGTACGCCGTGTGACTTGCAAAAAAGTCACCTCCTTGCTAGGGAAGCAGTTTGCTGACAAAGGGGTACAGCCAGTATGTGTAAACTACCGCGCCGGCATAAAAACCACAAAGGTAGACGCGGGCGCTTTTATTGCCCGACGCCGCCATAACGTGCTGCCGCAGGGGACAGCCATTGACAACCGTCGAAAGATAGCCAATCCCCAGGCCCCCGGCGATCGCCGTCACGGCGGCGTAAGTTAGAATCATGCCACCCGGCAGCCGGATACCTTTCACGGTGTTGTCCAGAGCAGCCTGCACAACAAGCAGCAGCTCGTCCGGAATCATGCAAGCAGCAAAGGCATAGTAGTCACGGGCCAGTTCGATCGCCGTTTTGGCTTTTTCCCGGTTATACCAGGGATAACCGGGAGTATCGCCGCCCAAGGCATTTACCAGGGGAAATAAAATGGCCGCCGTAAGGACAAAACTAAATAATCCCTTTAGCAGTTCAGTGTCGCGGACCAAAACATAATCACGCAAGCCGCCGATAAAACACATCCGCGACCGTTGGGCCATATAGCCAATAATAAAACCGAAAAGCAGAGAAATAAACGGCGTCAACATCGTTTTGCCCTCCAGCGCATGACCAGCGTAGCCGCCGCCGTGCCCAGGAAGACGGCGGCGGCGCCGGCGGCGCCAATAAAATCGCCGTAGGCGGCCCGGAGTAGCAGCCTAGCTGGACAAGCCATGATTACGAGCCCCAAAATCATTATTGCCATGCCGCAGAAAAAGGCGGTTACCGGCGGTTCAATCCATTGGGTCCTGTATTCGTCATGGGACCGGGCTGCATACCAGGCGCCCAGCACAATACCAACTACTGTTAACAAAGGCCATGTTTGCGATGCGGCAGCGACGATCATTTCCCCGCCGGTAAGTTTGGCGGCAAACCAAATAATCAGGTCCCGGCCATGGCAGACCACGCACAGCCCGTAGGCCGGCGGCGGCTGCATTGCCAGAAACGCTTGGGCGCTCACCGCCAGCGCCGCCGCCGTCGCCCCCATTACCACCGGCGTTATTCGACGCATTGCGACCCCTCCTCATAAGACGGGTATGCCAGTTGGCGCTACTGGCCAACTGGCATGTCTTTGTACTTATTTTAAACCCTGTACGACCGGCACGAGGTCTTCCAGGCCCAGTTCTTTCAACTTGGCCTCACCGGGCAGGCTGGTTTTGACATCCCACCCGCGCTTGGTGTAATACTCGTCGAGAATTTTCTCCTGCGTTTCCGGTGGCAGAATCGCCCCTTTCTTCGGACCTACCGTGAAAGCTTCGGTAGTGAACCGTTTGGGCACATAGTCGTCGGCGCGGCGGAAACCTTCCCGGACGTTGAATACCTTTTCCAGATTCCAAATGCGTTCGGCCACCTTGAAAAACCCGGTGTCATCCAATTTCCAGCCGGTGATAACATTGAGGGCTTTCTGGTATAGAGCAGTGCCGATTCCATAGTAGGGGAACCGGCAAATTACCAGTGTATCGCACATGGTGCGGCGATGCTGTTCTTCCACCGTCGGCCCGACCTGGTGGCAAGCGCCGCGGTTGGAGGTGCCGTACACGATTGCAAAGCCATGGTTGGCGGGAATGTTCCAGGCCGCCAGCTCCTGGCCCTTAATCTGAATGGCATACTTTTCGGCGTCTTGGCCGAATTTAGCGGCCGCTTTTTTAACCCCCTCGGCCAGGATGTCGCCGACGCCTTCCCGCTTGGCGATTTTCTGCTGGATTGCCAACATGGCCTCAATATTACCCCATTTCATATCAATGCCGTCCAAATCGGCCCGGGTTACAATTCCCTTTTCGTAAAGCTCCATCAAAAAGCCAAGAATATTGCCGGTAGTGATGCTGTCTAAACCGAGGTCATCGGCCAATTCAATCGATTTCATCATGCCGCCAAGGTCGGTTACCAGGCAGTTTGAGCCATGCATCGTGCCCGTTTCATATTCCGGCCCCTCGGCAATGGTGCCCTTGTACGGCCCACTGGTTACCTGGCCGATTTTCATGCAACGCAAAGGACATTGGTAACAGGAGCGGTGCTTAACCCAAAACTCTTTTTCCGAGATGGGAGCGCCGATTTTATCGACTTGTTCATAAGTACCTTCCCGAAAATTGCGGGTAACGTGCGTACCCGCCTGGCTGGAGGCAATCAGCATGGATGCGGTGCCCCAGCGGCGCCATTGGTCATAGGCATTCCAGCTCTCCAGAGCGGCAAACATTTCCTTGCGCAGCTTGATCATGCCTTCCGGATCGGCAACCGGAACAACATTGGTACCACGGACGGCAATGGCTTTGAGTTTCTTCGACCCCATGACGCAGCCCACGCCGGAACGGCCGGCGGCCCGGGATGACTCACTGATAATGGCCGCAAACTTAACCAGGTTTTCGCCGGCAGGACCGATGTAGATGGTACGGAATTGCGGCCCTAGTTCTTTTTGCAGCAGCAAATCGGTTTGGTTGGTGCTCTTACCCCACAGATGAGCCGCATCTTTAATGTCCACTTTGGCATCGTCGATAACAATATAAACAGGTTTATCACTTTTACCGATGATGATGATGCCGTCATAACCGGCGAATTTCAGTTCCGGCGCAAACTGCCCGCCCATACACGACCAGGCTACCGTGGAGGCATGAGGATACGGCGAAGACAGCGGTGAAGTGTTGGCCGATTTGGTGCAGACGGTGATACGGGATGGCCCGGGAATAGCCGTCCCGGTCAGCGGCCCTGTCCAGAACATCAGTGGGTTTTCCGGACTGAGCGGGTCGAGCCCCGGCGACTTAATACGGTCCCAGAGATACTTTGCGCCCATGCCGCGGCCGCCGACGAATTTTTCCGCCAGCTTCATGTCTGTATCAATCGTAGTTATTTTTTTACTGGTTAAATCAATTTCTAAAATCTTTCCCATATATCCGTTCGGCATTATGATCTCCCCCCCTTAGGCTTTATAAAGGTTTTTGCCTACGGCGCGGGCGATGTCGGCCGGCTTGGCAGCAAAGTACTTGCCGTCCTGATAGACCGGCACAATGGACAGCGCGCCTTCCCGGCAGGACTTCACGCAGGTCGGATCACCGCCGCACAGATCGCAAATACCGACAACTACTTTTTCGTCTTTGCTTTTACGGATGACGCCGACCCGGTCTTTAGCGCAGGGCTCGATACAGGCCCAGCAGGCGATGCATTTCTTTTCGTCCAGGATGACGGCGCCGGTCGTCTTATCCTTGGATAAAGCCCCTACTTTTTCCGGACAGGCTTTGATACAGGGCGCATCGCCGCACTTGGCGCATAGTGAGGGCACGTCAACCGGCGGGTTGAAATAATAGACCTTGATGCGGCTGCGGCTCAAATCAGGTGTTTTGTAGTGAAAGAGCGCACACTCCGCTTCACAGATGCGGCAGCCGGTGCATTTGGCATAGTTTACGGCAATATAGCTGGGGACCTTGATTTTTTTCTCGCCCGTTTGCCTGCTACTATCCGGTTTGGCCGGCGTCGAGCTTCCGCCGCCCTTGGTGGCAACGCCGGTAATTACCGAACCGACCGCTGCCCCGGTTACGGCGCCGATAACAAATTCCCGGCGGGTAAAGAACATGTACTTGCTATCCTGTTCATTTTGGCCTTCAGGCTTTTTTTCGTTTTCACTCATACCAGCATACTCCCTCCCCTATCTTTCTCGCCCTTCGGGACTTTTTTAACCCGCTTTTTCAGCTCTTGATTGATGCACATCCTGTTCTTCCGGCTCTTGAGTACTTTTGCGAAATTCGCGAATGGTTTTGCCAAGAGCCGAACCCATTTCCGGTAATTTCGACGGTCCAAAAACAACGAGGGCAATAATGAGAATTAAGATGAGTTCCGGCATACCGAGGCCAAACACCAAAACACCCCCCAATAAAGGAAAAATACTACTGTATTAGACGCCTAGCGGTCGGAAGGCTGTAGTTTTTACAGCAAATAAATTTGTACTATCATATATTCATAAAATTTGGAAATAATACCAAAAAAAATATATAAAAATATAAAAAGAAGCCGCTTTGGCTTCTCTAAAACATTTATCCAGTTATATTTCTACTTTTTATGCAGCAAATAATCAAAGGCTACCAGGGCCGCCTTAGCGCCGTCGCCGGCGGCAATGACAATTTGTTTATCCGGCCCGTTGGTAACATCGCCGGCGGCAAACAGGCCGGGCACGCCGGTACGGGTGCGACAGTCGGTCACGACCTCGTTAAACTCGTTAAATTCCAAGCCAGGCACTTTCATGGCAAATTCCGTATTGGGTATCAATCCGACTTCGACAAAAACACCGTCAACGCTAAGTTCAATATTCTCTTTCGTATCCATTTTTTCAATGACAAACTTTTCGACCATTTGGCTGCCATCAATATTCTTGGCAATATAACCCTGCAACTCTTCGACGTTGGCCGCCACTTTCATTTTGTCGACAACAATGGGATCGGCGTTATAAGGCCCCCACGAAACAAGATATACTTTGGCAGCGACGGTACTAAGTTCGATTGCCGCCTGCAACGCCGAATTACCGCCGCCGACGACGGCAACCCTTTTCTGCGCAAAGAGCGGGCCATCGCAGGTTGCGCAATAGCTGACACCCCGGCCGGTAAATTCGATTTCCCCGGGAACGTCAAGCCGGCGTGGTCGCTTTCCCGAAGCGATAATGACCGTTTTACCCTGGTATATGTTTTCTTGGCCGAGGACCGTAAAAATACCGTCCGGGTTGACTTCAAGGCCAATGACCTCTTCATAATGAATATTAACCGGGAATTGTCGGACCTGTTCTTCAAATTTGACCATCAGCTCCGGTCCAGTAATAAATTGATAACCCATATAATTTTCGATTTCCCGGGTCCACATCGGCTGGCCACCAAATTCTTTAGTTACGACAATGGTATTCATTTTTTTCCGCGCGGCGTAAACCGCCGCCGTCATCCCGGCCGGACCGCCGCCAATTATGATTAAATCGTACATTTATCCTCACCTTACCCTTTTTGATAATAAAATATTGTATAACTTGCATCCTGACTAATAATCTGTTAGTATTTTTACATCCATTTCCATTCAGAAAAGAGGTGCTATCGATGATTACACCGGAGATGATCGCCCGGATTAATGAGCTAGCCCGCAAGCAGCGCAGCTGCGGACTGTCCGAACAGGAAAAGACGGAGCAAGCCACATTGCGCCGCCAATATATCGACCACATCAAAGCGCAAGTTAAAGAGCAACTAGATCGTCTCAAAACCCAGCAATGCGGCCACACTCACGATTGCCACTGCGGCTGTCATCACCCCCATTAATAACAGAATATTCTCTAAGCCCGAAAGGAGTGCAGTCATGGGAAATCTTCCCCACCGCCAAAGCGCCTCCTATGTGGCGCTTTTAGCGGCCGGTCACTTTTTGAGCGATTTTTATGTTACTTTTTTACCAGGTTTGCTGCCGGTTATGATTGAAAAACTCGGTATGTCGCTTACTCTCAGCGGCCTACTCGTTATGGTATATTCCTTTGCTTCGAATATCGTACAACCCATCTGTGGCTATTATATCGACAAGAGCGGCTATACTTGGCTAATTTTGTTGACGATCCCTGTCAGCGCCGTCTTTATCTGTCTGTCAGGACTGGCGCCCAGCCCGGCGATACTTTTTGCCTTCATTACCCTGTCCGGCTTGGCGTCATCCCTGTTTCATCCCCTAGGCTCGGCTTTGCTCGGTAAAGTGAGTTCCGAACAAAACAAAGGGTTAGCCATGGCGGTCTTTATCGGCGGCGGTAATTTCGGCGTCGCCGCCGCCCCGGCCATCGTCATTTTCTTTCTCATGCGATACGGGCCGGAAAACCTGCTCTGGCTGGCAGCACCAGGACTTTTACTTACCCTCGCTTACTATTTCGCTGGTCTGCACCGCATCCGGCTAATGCCTGCCACGACCGCCGGCGCCGCACCGCCGGGAGCAACATGGTACCGCTCTGGCCGACTACTGGCCCTCAATATTGTAATGGGTCTGCGCGCATGGCCGCAGGCCGCTCTCCCGAATTTTTTACCGGTGTGGCTGGCTCAGCAAGGCCATTCACCAACCATTGCCGGCTCGCTGCTCACGATTTTTCTCCTCGGCGGGGCTCTGGGCAGTGTAGGCGGCGGCTATATAGGGGACAAACTGGGCCGAAAAGGTTGTATTATTGGTTCACTAGCCTTATGTCTGCCGGCTATGTACCTGTTTTTAACCAGCGTCGAACTCTCGCCGTTAACCTGGGCAGCTTTGTTTGTCAGCGGCGCTGCGCTGCAGGCGACCCTGCCTTCTTCCATTGTCTGGGCCCAGGACCTGCTCCCGTCTAATGCCGCCATGGCGTCAGGTATGATGCTGGGCCTATCCTTCGGCTTGGGTGGCGTGGGCGCCGCCGCCACCGGCGCGCTGGCCGACGTCATCGGTCTCAAACAAGCCCTGCTCTGGACAATAGCGCCGGTCACGCTGGCCATTATCCTCACCTATTTTATTCCCTCAACTCCGGCCGCCACTTTCACCGGCCGGAAAACCAGCACTCCCCGCTGGGAAAGTCAAAGTTAAACTTTCAATTCAATATTTCTTTAGGAAAAAACCGAAGGGCCAGGCCCTTCGGTTTTTCTTTGACAACGCTTTAACTTTTGGGGACGTACGTTTCGCAATCTGTATCAGCCGTCTTGGCCGCGTTGCGCCCAGTCACGGTAATACTATTCGCATGGCAGTAGTTGCCTGTTTCCCAAAACTTGCAATTGGCCACAAAACACTCTACATTAGGCGTGATCTGTTTACCATCGTACAGGCCGGCGGTTATGACGCCGCCCCAGTTAGCGTTATGCAGGGCACCAACCATATCGCCAATCGTTTTGCGGTGATGGAACGACTTGCAGCAAGTGTCGGCAGAAGTTTGGGAAGTGCCGGTTGTTTCGTTGTTATAAACGCTAATCTTGGCTGCCCCGCACTGATTGCCAGGCATATGATGGGTACATTGCTCAACGGTGCACTTAACAACCGGGTTGGACGTTGACATAAGACTAGATCACCCCTTTGTTTTTTCTTATTATTTGTAGCATAACCCCTTTTTTATCCGGGCAGTTTTTACCTAAATAGTAACAAGCGATGTCGCGGTTCGGCTATCGTAGCCACAAGCAGGACAGAACAAAAGATGGACGCATTGTTTGTTCGGCAGGCCGTAATTAAAACTGTCAACATCTAGATAAGGACTATACGGCCCAAGATAGTTTTCCAGTGCGCCGCCATCTACCATTTTGCCCCCGCAACGCGGGCATCGCTGATCAATATCCGCCATCCCATTGCACAACGGACATACAGTTTCCATAAAAACCTCCATTTTTGGTAACCCGCGTACCTTTGCAACCGTCGCCGCATATTTTATATTACAGAGGATCTTTACATGCGGAGGTGGCCCATGTGTTTCCCCTACCGAAGCAAACAAACGGAGCCAATCAGTTTTTCTTTTGGATAATTATGGGTCTTTTGGGCCTTTGGCTATTTAGCGGCCTAACCGCCTTCAAGCTATCCACCACGGCCCTGCTAACAATGCATTATATTATGGAAATTTCAAGCATCATTCTAGGGTTTATCATCTTTTTTATCACGTGGTACGGAACTAACCATAACGTGGGAATGCAAGCTTGCGCTATAAGCCTCGTCGCACTAAGTACGAGCATTTTTGAAATCGGCCACGTACTTGCCTATCCCGGTATGCCCGGGGTCACCGCTGAAACGCTTGAGCACCTGTGGATCACGTACTCGCTGGTCGCCCGCTTAATCTGGGGTTTTGGCCTGTTGTATACCATGACGCTCCCGGCGACAAACGGCACATTCGCCTATTATCCCAATAAGACACTCCTCTACTCTACCTTGCTCGTCGTCGCCGCCCTGATGGCCAACGTCAGTTTCAATAATACCTTATCGCCCAGCCTGTATATTGACCGCTATGACCATCCGCTTGCTGTTTTGGGCCGCGTTCTGGGTTTAGTTGCCGACGCCGCCGCCCTTATTATTCTGCGCCGCTACCACCCAAATCATGTGTCCCGCAACTTCCTGCAAATGGCCTTGGTTTTCAGCTTTCTTGCCGATTTGAGCTATCTTTTTTCCAACCAAACTCCCTTTGTTCTCAACGTATCGTCACACCTTTGCAAAGTTCTCAGCTACTATTACTTGCTGCGGGCAATCTTTGTCGTCGTAATTCAAAAACCCTATGAAGAGATAATGAAATTTAAGGATGAGATGGAAGAACTAGCCGCAAATAACGCCAAGCTATATCAAGAATCGGAGCAGCAACGCAACCTGATTGAGGATACATTGGCCAAGATCGGCACAATCATCTCTTCTCAGCTTAATCTTAAAGACACGCTTGATGCCATTGCCGATATGGTGGCCGACATGATGCGCGCCCGGCAGAGCTGTATTGCCCTGCTAACAAAAGACCATTCCGTTCTGCAAGTCGCCGCCACCTATGGCATCAACACACCGCCGGCAGTCATTCCTCTGCAGTCCAGTCTCGCCGGGCAAGTCCTTGAAAGCAAGACAGCATTATATATCGATGACTTGACACTTCACCCCGAACTCTTCCGGCCGCAGCTCATCTTTTCAAATATCCGTTCCATGATCTGCGCTCCGCTTGTCAATGACCGGGAAGTGATTGGCGTAATCGAGGCCTATAGCAGTGACAAAGCGGCTTTTACCGAACGGGATGCCCTGTTTCTCAAAGCGCTTGGTGCATACGCCGGTGCGGCCATTGCCAGCGCCATGCTTTATGAAGAAACCAAGCTGCGGCTGGACGAGGAGAAGTTTCTCTACCAAATCGCTCAGTCCGCCGCTTCTACCATTGACACAGATACCATAATGGCCCAATGCACCACTCATACCGTCAACGCGCTTAACGCCGATATGGGTATCGGCTTTCTGCTTGGCAGCAACGGGCGAATATTATCGGCCAAAGCAACGGTCGGCATCGACTGCACCATCACGGACGTTGAACTGGCAGCTTATCCAAAACTGGCCGAGTTAACTTCAACATTTAAGCCGGCTGCTACTACTATTGATGCTTTTCCCCTCCTGTCCCAATCATGCGATAAAAATACCATTAAACACCTGCTCATTTTGCCACTGTCGGTGGACCATCGCCTGTTAGGTGTTATCATCCTGGGTTGGCGGGGTTTTGTCGCTCCGGACCGGCTGGAACGGCTGCCTTTTGCGGCTCTTATGGCTCAACAAATCGCTTTGGGCCTCGAAAAAGCAAACTTGTATAATCAGGTTAAAGCCATGGCCCTTGCTGATGGGTTAACCGGTCTGGCCAACCGCCGCAATTTCGACCTGTTCTTAAAAGCCGAACTCCGTCGCTCATTCACTTTGAAGCGCCCTCTGAGTTTAATCATGTTTGACCTTGATAAATTCAAGCATTACAATGACACATATGGCCATCTTACCGGCGATAAACTGTTGGCCCAAATTGGCGAAATCCTTCGCCATAATGTAAGAAGCATCGACCTGCCGGCCCGGTATGGCGGAGAAGAGTTTAGTATTATCCTGCCGGAATGCACTAATGCCGAGGCGTTAGCCATAGCGGAAAAGCTGCGCCAGATCGTAGAGGAAACCCATTTCCCCGATAACCTCGGCGCCTTTACCGCCCGGATTACAGCCAGTCTAGGTGTAGCAACCTACGACCCTGCCATAACATCTGGCGGCGTTCCTGACATGGAAGACCTTATTGCTTGGGCCGACAAGGCTCTTTACCAGGCAAAACAGCAAGGACGCAACCGGGTATTCAACGCCCCCCTGGTCCAATAGCAAAATAGCGCTGACAGCTACTGCTCGCCCATGCTTTAGTCAGACACCCGGAAGGTCTGGTTCTGCCAGGTACTTCCGGGCCTATTTCAGGGTGGATCGTCACTTCTTAAAATAACAAGGCCTCCCGGGCAGTTCCGGGAGGTCTTCGATTTTCTTTAATGCCGTTCAGCTAAGAGTCAACGATCTTTTACTTAAGATTTTTAAAACTTAATATTGTATTTGTTAAGTTTTTGGTAAAATCCTGAGCGATGAATACCCAACAGTTTCGCTGCCTTGCTTTTATTGCCGCCGGCTTCTTCCAAAGCTTTATAAATTGCTTGTTTTTCCGTCTCTTGGAGTATGCCGGCTAAATCTTTGGCTTTTTCGTCCATATCCTTTGCTTTTTGTGACTTTCGCACTACCGGCGGCAAATGTTCAGGCAAAATATATGCCTCCTCGTCGATCAAATTTACCGCCCGTTCTAACACATTTTCCAGTTCTCGCACATTGCCAGGCCACGAATATTCCATAAGCAATTCCATAGCTTCCGGCGATACACCTTCGACCCAGTGTTGCATATGATGGTTTATTTTTTGTAACAGGGCTTTGCACAAGAAGGGAATATCTTCTCTGCGCTCCCGTAGTGGCGGGATGTGGAGAGAAACAATATTCAACCGGTAGTATAAGTCCTGGCGGAACTCTCCACGCTCAATCATGGCTTCCAGGTCGCGGTTGGTCGCGGCAATAACCCTGAAGTCTATTTTATTGGTTTTAGTACCTCCTACCCGCTCAATTTCATGTTCCTGCAACACCCTTAACAGTTTGGCCTGCATGGTAAAACTCATATCCCCGATTTCATCAAGGAAAATTGTACCGCCGTTGGCCAGTTCAAACTTTCCAGGCTTACCTCCTTTGCGCGCGCCAGTGAAGGCCCCTTCATCATAGCCAAACAGTTCTGCTTCCAGCAAGTTTTCCGGCAAAGCGGCGCAGTTTATCTTGATAAAAGGGCCATGGCACCGCGGGCTGGCATTGTGGATGGCGTGGGCGAACAATTCCTTGCCGGTCCCGCTTTCTCCTAAGATAAGCACAGTAGAATTGCCTTTAGCGGCCTTAAGGGCGATGGTTTTCAACCAGTCCATTTTATCACTGCTGCCAATAATACTTTCTATAGTATATTTTCCACCATGGACTTTGCGCAGCTCCTCTTTGTAGTATTCCAGTTCGGACTGGAGTGAGCTGAGTTTGCGGGCTAAAACTTTAAAATCTTTCACATCTTTGAACAATACTTTGCCTACCGCGCCAACTATTTCGCCATCCTGAACAATGGGCTTTCTGGTTACAACAACGGTATTACTGCCAATACGCTGCACTTCGCCAATTTCCGCTTTACCAGTCTGGGCAACAATATGCATCCGGGTATTTTGAATCACTTTCGTCACATGTTTGCCAACTACTTCTTTGGCATCTACACCGAGGAATTCGCCATAAGCCTGGTTCATCATCGTAATGTAGCCGTTTTTGTCTACGGCGACGAAGCCTTCAAAAATACTTTCGATGGCTGCCTCTAGCATACTTTTCAAATTTTTTACATCCTCCAGTTCTGCAGCAACAGACTGGAGTTCGGTTATATCCTGGAAAATTGCCACTGAACCGATTATTTTATGATCGCGAAAAATGGGCGACCGGTTGGTAATAATCTGGCACCTGCCAATATGTTGCCTTTGATTGAATTCAGCAACACCAGTCTCTAACACTCGACGTAAACCTGAATTCGGAATAACTTCCTCAACAAAACGGCCGATGACGTCCTCAGCATTAAGTCCGGTGATATACTCGGCAGCAGGATTGAACAAAGTCACTACACCTTCGGCATTGGTAACAATAACACCATTGCACACCGAATCCAGAACAGCCTTTAACTCTTCGGCCAAAAAAGTTGAACGTTCCGATAAATACTTTACCAAATCAGTACGGGTGATTAAACCGATCGGGCGATTCTCAGCATCAACAACGGGAAACCGCCCATACTTATAGATCTTGTTTTTCTGTTGCAGTTCACTAATAGTTGCATTAGCCGGCAAAGTAAACACATCGGTTGTCATAACCTCAGCCACAGTCCGATTATCAAAATTATTAGCAGCCAAGGCCGCAACCAGATGCGACTTAGTCATCAGGCCCACTACTTTGCCGTTGGCATCCACCACGGGCGCGCCGTCAATTCGTGAGTTGTGAAATATTACTGCTGCCTGCTGCAGCGACATTTCCGGGGTCAGTGTCACAACATTGGTGCTCATCAAATCCCGAACACGCACCTTGAGCCCCCCTCTAAATAGTTTTAATAATATATATAATTAGACGCAAATATCCAAAAACCTTTACTATGTTGTATATTTTTATGGACACACAAACAAAAAACCTATCCTAAAAAATGGATAGGCTTATTTGCATGTCGTTGCAGCAATTTAATCAGCGACAAAACCGTTTACTTCTCAGCTGTCGGTACACTCAAACGAGAGTACAAACCCCCGCATGCCAACCGGCAGCAGGGGTAGGTGAACCATCCAAAAATTAACTCCCTAGAGCGTGCATGCGCCGTCTACATATCATCTATACATCACATCCAGTTGCCGCGAATGTACGGATATAGCCAATAAATCGCGTCGGCACCCCACAGAAGTCCCAATACCCGCGTTAAGAAGCCTGCTTGATTTTTTTGAACTCCTCAATCAGGATGGGCAGAACTTCCAGGACATCCCCGACAATACCGTAATCGGCCACTTTGAAGATCGGCGCGTCCGGATCTTTGTTGATGGCGATTATAACATCCGAAGAGGACATGCCGGCTAAATGCTGGATGGCGCCGGAAATACCGCAGGCAAAGTATATTTTGGGACCTACCGTTTTTCCGGTTTGGCCGACCTGATGCAGCGCAGGCTTCCAACCGGCGTCTACGGCCGCACGGGAGGCACCGACCGCGCCACCCAAAACTTCGGCCAGTTCTTCGACCAACTTGAAGTTTTCCGGAGCACACATGCCGCGGCCGCCGGATACGATTATTTCCGCTTCTTCAAGGTTGCAGGAAGCGGTGCATACCTGAATGATATCGATAAGCTTGGTGCGAATGTCTTCCGGTTTCACCTTGCTGGCAACACGGATAATTTCGCCGGTCCGCGAGTAGTCGGGAACGGGCCGCTTGAATACTTTCGGCCGTACCGTACCCATTTGCGGGCGGTGATCCGGACACAAAATGGTCGCCATAATATTGCCGCCGAACGCCGGGC
>NZ_FNBU01000017.1 GCF_900102435.1 Sporolituus thermophilus DSM 23256
TTCTGACTGACCAGTCCAATACCATGCGTTGGGAAATATTTTTTATTTCCCAAAATTGTTACCAGGTAATAAATTATCTAATCACAAAAACCCAAGGGGTAGTCGAGTTGACCATCCCCATTATTAGCGGGAATAGATATTATCGTTGTTTTTTCATTTCGCTATGCCTGTTTTTATGCCAAAAACCCTAGTTTAAACCCTATTTTTTCAGGTTGTATTTTGCGGTAAAGGGTTTTATATTAACCGCTATTTACAACCTCAAAAAATCGCATATTTTTTTATTTTCGCTGTTTAAATTCGTCGATATTGTCTAATAAACAAGCAAAAACAGCCGAAAAAGTATTTGTACATTTTGCTTATTCGTGATTGCTTGTTGTTGCTTGTTTTTTCTCTTGTTTATAATGATAAAAATAATGATTTTACCACAAAAAAAGCAGGGTTAAGGGTATCATACCTACCTGTGACAAAAAACCTGCTGTAGGGCTTGCTATGCGGTCTAGAGGGAAACAATTTCCCTTCCTGTTTTAGAACGGTTTTAAAGGTAGATTACCTAACATTAGAAAACGCCTGGCAACAGTTTTGTTCATTATATTTATGCATTGATTCTGCATATTTAAAACATATATTCATGCATAAAACCAACAGCCAGGCATATGATTTTGCCTGTTTTTGTATCGTAGAATGTGGACATTTTGCTTGTTTTCGTCCACGCTGTTGTTTATTATGTCCGATAACACAGCTTATGTTAAATTGCTCTATACCTGGTATACAGAGTCACGAAGGGGTTTGTTGTTAACTTAGGTTGTTATTATGTTAACAATACCTGTTAAAAGCCAGGGGGTATGTTTTGAGAATCCAAAGCCGGGTACCTGGCACGACAGGCGACGGTATTGTGTACGGTGAAGGTGTTTGTAGTGATTTTCCCTTTGTTTTTCCGTCATTCAGCAGATTTTTCATTGCAGGTTTTTCCAGGTATATTTCCATTGTGTATTTACATATGGTATAATATTGCGCAAGGAGGGAAAAAGGTCAGCCTATCAGCAAAATCACATATATGTGCAATAGGTCGCTTCTGCTTCCCAAGCCGAGTGCCGCGGGTTCGAGTCCCGTCGCCCGCTCCAGTAAAATCAAGGCCTCGCGGGTTTGCGGGGCCTAAAAAATTCCTTTTGGCGTGCAACCGGCGTGCAACGCAAAAAAGACTGTCAAAATGACGGTCTCATAGTGTAGACAAAACCCGCTTACAAGCCAAACAGCAAGTAAGCGGGTTTTTGTATATCTCAATCTATTTTTCTCTTTGTCGCCAGTCTGGCCTTCAACCATCGGGTTGAAGGCCTTTGTATTCGGCTATACCGTTTTTATCCATGCCCCAATTAGGGAGACATTTTTATCAGGCGCGAGATTTATCTGTAATATCACCTTATTTTACTCCGACGAATATTATGTATTAGCAAAAAAATATATTTGAGGAGGGAAAAAAGTGAAATTTCCCAAAAACAAAGGATTTGATCTGGCATGTGGCGTGGTTATAACAATAGTTCTTGATACGGTATTACATGATAAGCTTGTAACTTTGACCGGAACATTTCTGGGTGAAATACAAGAAAAACATCATGACAGGAGAGGCGATAACTTTCATGAATTCATATTGATTCAGTTAGCATGTCCTTTTTGTGAACGGGGCGGGCTTGAAATTCCCGAAGGCACGCTTTGCTTAATAAATGTAGATCAAATTCTGTTTATTATTCCCGGCATGAAATGCAACGATAAAAAGCATGATGACATTTGTGACGAGAAGGACCACGACAAAAAGCACATCATCAACATAAGCTGCAATCGTGAGGATAATAAGAAGGACAATAGCAAATGGGATGACAAATAATAGTGTTTTACTATATAGGCCCTGGTTTTCCAGGGTTTCGTTTTATGTTCGCCTGGCCAGCGTCTTGGTTCTATCGGTTTGGCGTCTTTGTAACATTATGGTTTTATGTTGCATAAAATATAATAGAATTATCAAGGAGGTGTTTTAATGGAAGATAATAGCAATCGCGGCCAGACCCATGTTCATGAATTTGAAGGGAGCACCTTTATCGCCGAAGAAGAGGAAGAGCCGCATAATCACCGTTTTGCCGGGGTAACAAGTGAAGTAATACCGTTTGGAGACAGTCACGTACACGAAGTATCAACAAATACCGACTTTTTTGAGGATCACCATCACGAAGTAGGAGTTAGGACGGGTCCTGCAATCCCGGTAGGTCCTAATAAACATGTCCATTTCGTATATGGCAAAACCACCGTAGAAGATAGACATTTTCATAAATTTGTATTTGCTACTCAAATTGAAGATCCCCTCGTATGGGATGACTAGTTGTTATTAAGCGCCCTCGAAAGGAGGGCGCTTCCTCGATTCTATTGAGCATTTTGATGGGCTCTTCCGTTTGTTCTGGCTTTTTTCGCAATTGCCTGTTCTCCGCGCCTGATAGCTTCCCGAATCATAGAGCCTATTTCACCCGTGGTAACATCGCTCCAATCACCGTCGGCGACCTTATCACCAAAGCCTAAAACCAAGGTCATGACAGTTTGGTGACTAGACGAAATACTCTGTCTTCGCCTCAGGGAAATAGGCGGCTACCTGGCGCTGCATGAAGGTTTTTACGGCCTGCATAACCTCGGCGGTATACACATACTTTCCATAGCCAAACTGGCCGAATTTAAACTTGCGGTCTTGTTCATTGAGAGGCAGGGTGGTTTGGGGAAATATCTCCAGAATATTTGCTTTGGCCCGGGTGGTGAACCGGTGGCTGATAAACTCAAACGTAACGTCTTTCCGGGCGTCAAGGGGCAGCTGGGCGTCAAGGGCAGAAAACATTGCCTGATAATCCTGCTCCCAGCCCGGATAAACGAAGATCGGCGCAACAATAAACCCTAGCGGGTAGCCGGCCCGGGCGACCTTCGCCGCCGCTTCCACCCTTTCGGCCATTGAGGCCGTGCGGTGTTCATAGCGGTCGATAATGGCCGCCGCATTAAGACTGAATCTAAAGCGCGTGTGCCCGTTATGGTCGGCGTTTAACAGCGATTCGACCTGGCTGTACTTGGTAACAAACCGAAACCGCCCTAACTCCTGCCGGCCGAAAAACTCAATGGTCCGCTTGAGGGCTCCGGTAAGGTATTCCGTCGGGACAGGGTCGGAGGTAGCTGAACCCTCAAAAACGGTAATTTCCGGCGCCCGCTCGTTAATATACGCCTGCGCTTGATCGAGGATTTCCTCGATATTGACATAAACGCGCAAGTACGGTTTTTTGCCTAGCGTCGTGGCAAGATAACAATATTCGCACATGCCGGGACAACTGGTTGCCAGCGGGAGCTGATAGTGGGCCGAAGGCTTGCAGGTGGCAAAGCTGCCGCTTTTTCTGACGCCGATAACTAATGTCTCTTTGGCCTCACGGTAACCCTCCCGGACTGTCTTACCCGGGATACCCGTTACGCGGTTGTGCGACGCCGTCATACGCGCCTCAATGTCTTTTTGACGGAAAAAGTCATATAACCGGCGCCCCAAACTATAGTCCAACGCCTTAGGTTCAAAAAAAACGCGCTTGGGGAGGAAAGGCTTCAAGAGGCAGTCTCCTTTCAGCACAAGGTTTTCCATAGTATGCGCCGGCTGCGGTAAATCTTGCACCCCCGCTCATATTACCTTGCCGCGAAGAGAAGGCGCCTCGTTTAATATACTTAATGGATGGCCTTCTTTTTAAATCTCCCGCCCATCACTTCATGGACTTCATTAATGGTGACGAAAGCATCCTCGTCGATTTCGTCGACTATTGACTTTAACTTCGATATTTCCAGCCTGGTTATTACCGAGTACAACACATTTTTGGCTTCGCCGGAATAAGCGCCCCGGCCGTGGAGAAAGGTAGCCCCCCGGCCAAGGCGGGCCATTAATGCTTCCGCAATTTCTTCCGCTTTATCTGAGACAATAATAACGCCTTTCGATTCATCCAGGCCCTCGATAGTGATGTCAATCAGCTTAAACGCTACAAAGTAAGCCACCATTGAATACATTGCCCGGTCCCAGGAAAAGACAAGGCCAGCGCTGCCCAAAATAAACACATTACAAAACATGATAATCTCGCCGACAGAAAAGCCGGTGCGCTTGTCTAAAATAATGGCGATGATTTCCGTACCGTCGAGCGAACCGCCGTAGCGGATGATTAGTCCTACGCCAATGCCCAGGATGATGCCGCCGAATACGGAGGCGAGAAACAAGTCTTGCGTTAATCCCGGGATGGGCCGAAAGAATGCTAGCCAAAAGGACAGTGAGCAAATGGAAAATAGCGTTGAGAGCGCAAACGTCCTGCCAATCTGCATATACCCGATATATAAAAACGGTAAGTTAAAAAGGATGACAAACAAACTCAGCGGCACTTGCGTCAAATGGCTGGCCATTATCGAGATGCCAATAATGCCGCCGTCAATAATTTGATTGGGGATTAAAAAGATTTCCAGACCAATGGCGGCAATGATGGCGCCGATAAACAATAATACATATTTTTTGATTATCCCTTTTATCGTTCCACCCTGTTTAGACATTGTTTTCTCCTCCAATCCACGCCCGTTGGCCTGTGATGACTCTCTTTCCGTATTTCGAGAAAGTACTGGCTGTCTCCTTTATTCTGGGTGTAAAAGTTCATTATTATATAAAGTAGGAATATATATTCGTACCCATAATTAAGTAAAGTTTGCCTAACGAATGGCGTTGTGCCCCTTCCAATTCTTTGCTATACTGTTGGCGGCAAGACCAGCATATTTCGATGCAACTTTTTTGCATCTTTTACGGGGGTAGCATGTTGGCAGACCAGCTTGTTTTATCAGATATTCTCGCCGCCAAAGAGCGGCGTCGCGCTCGCCAAGAAGCGCTGCGCGCAGAGTACGGCACGCCCATAATCAGTATTACGGTCAATATTCCCGGTCCGGTCAAGGACCGCCCGGAGGTGCGCCGCCTGTGCGACTACGCGGTCGCCGCTGTCCGGCGGCGGTGCGATGTGCTGGCGGTCAGCCGGTTGGATTTGGTCACCGGGCCGGAGGCGCTGATTGCCTTGCGTGGTGACGCTCACGCCATTAAAGATGTCTGCGTAGCGATCGAAGAAGAGGAACCGTTTGGGCGCCTGCTGGATCTCGATGTGTTTACCGCCGCCGGACAGCTCGTATCCCGTCAGGATGCGGGAAAGGCGCGCCAATGCTTTGTCTGCAGCCGGCCAGCAGTGCTGTGCATGCGCGAGCGGCGCCATTCGCCGGCGGAACTGGCGGCGGCGGTGGAGGAGCTGTTAATCCGGTTTGCCGCTTACGAGACACGGGCGGTCAGTCCCCGGGCCGAAAAGATTGGGGCGCTGGCCGTAGAGGCGATGCTGTATGAAGTGGCCTGCACGCCGGCGCCAGGGCTGGTAGACCGCAACAACGCCGGCGCGCACCGGGATATGGATTTCTTCACCTTTATGGCCAGTACGGCCGCGCTTAGCTTGACGATGGCTCGCTGCGCCGAAGCGGGCCTGCGCCATGGCGGATCTTTGCCGGCCCTGCTGCCTGTACTGCGCCGCATTGGCCGGGAAGGCGAACAATCAATGCTGGCGGCCACGCGCGGAGTCAATACGCAAAAAGGCCTGCTGTTTTCCCTGGGGATTGTTGTCGCCGCTGCCGGCTGGCTGGTGCAGCGCCGGCAGCCGGTAGCGCCCGCTGCTGTACTGGCAGCGGTGGCCGAAATGGTGGACGGCATTGTCGCGCGGGAACTAGGGGGTGTGGCGGCCAAACCGGCGGCGAAGCTAACGGCCGGTGAACGGCTGTATCGTGACTATGGCATTACCGGCATTCGCGGCGAAATGGAGCGAGGCTTGCCGGCCGTGCGGAATTACGGGCTTCCTGCGCTCAGGCAGGCGCTGACGGCGGGGCTAAGCGTGAACGATGCACTGGTCGAAACCTTGATGGTGCTTATGGCCCATGTAGAGGATACGACGGTGATGAACCGGCATAACCCCGATACTTTGCGGCAGTGGCTGCGGCCGCGGGTGGCGGCCTTTTTGGCCGCAGGCGGCATGTACGCGGCTGATGGACGGGAACGGGCCGCGGCGCTTGATGAAGAATTTATTGCCCATAACGTTAGCCCCGGTGGCGCTGCCGATTTGCTGGCCGTTACCTGGTTTCTTTACCGCCTGGAAGAGGTTGGCGAATCTCTTGACGAATAATTTGTTTTAGCATAAAGTGATTGTAAAGAGAAACGACCTGTTTGACAAGGAGGGGCCAATGCAGTTTAACATTCATCCTGTCAATCTTATCCGGGCCCTGTCGCAGGCACTTGAACTGTCTACCGACGGTTTATCCCGCCACCACTGGCGGACGGCGTATATTGCCAATCGCTTGGCTGAGCATATCGGCATTGATGGATCGCAGCGGTTAATTTTAGTTTACGCGGCACTGCTCCATGACCTGGGGGCCGCGTCCAACTGGGAGGAAAGGCTCCGCCTGCCATCAATGCTGACCGGCACCGGCGGTAACATCTACGCCCACGCCGAAGCCGGCTATGAACTATTGAAGGACTCGGCGCAGCTTGGCATAGTGGCCGAACCGATCCGCCACCACCATGACTACTGGGACGGGTCGAGTCCTTCCGGGGTAGGCGGTAAGGACATTCCGCTTATTTCCCGGATTATTAATCTGGCCGACCGGGTAGAAGTCCTCTTGCGCGAGGACGATTTTATCCTAACGCAGCGTCCCGCAGTTCTGGCCGCTATCCGCAGCCAGAGCGGCATTTGTTTTGATCCTGAATTGGTGCGTGCTTTTCACGATTTTGCCCGGGAAGAGAGCTTTTGGTTTGACCTGGCTAATCGGCATTATTACCAAAACTTTTTCCGGGATATTGACGACTATGGCCGCATGCGGTTCACCATCGACGACGTTATTAATGTGGCCGAGGTTTTTGCCACCATCATTGACCGTACCAGTCGGTTCACGGGCGCTCACTCTCGCTGTGTGTCCCTTGTGGCGTCTTTTCTGGCCGAGCTCAAAGGCTACAGCGCCGCCGAAGTAAAAGCCATGCGCATTGCCGGCTTGTTCCACGACCTCGGGAAGCTGGCCATCCCCAACGCCATCCTGGAGAAGCCGGGCAAACTGTCAGAGCAGGAATTTGCCCTTATCAAGCAGCATGTCTACTACACCTACCGGATCTTAGAGCAAATCGACGGCTTCGATATCATCGCCGAGTGGGCGGCCTATCATCACGAGACGCTGGACGGGACGGGGTATCCTTTTCGCATTGATGAAAAAAGACTACGGCTCGGATCCCGCATTATGGCAGTGGCCGATGTATTTACCGCCCTCAGCGAAATCCGTCCTTATCGCGAGCCTCTGCCCTACCAAAAAGTAGAGAGTATTATGCGCGGTATGGTCGATAGCCGCAAGCTGGATGCGAAAATTACGGCTGAACTTTTCGATAACGGAAGGGAATTGTACGACCTTATCCAAAGTATGACCAGTGCCTATGGGCCATGAAGTAAAAGGACGATACCCGGCAGAGAAGGGTCTGCAAAAAACTTTATGGGAAATATTGCTTGGACTAGAGGTGTTGACTTTTTTTGCTCCCGACGGTAAAATATATAACGTGAAAAACGCCGATATAGCTCAGCTGGTAGAGCAGCGCATTCGTAATGCGCGGGTCGCAGGTTCGAATCCTGTTATCGGCTCCAGTAAAAACAAGGGCTGGCAGATTTGCCAGCCCATAATTTTTGTTTTTGCGTCAAAGTTTGCGTCAATGACTATTTTGCGTCAATAATACTGTACAGTTTTTGTTGCCTTTGCTTCATAGCTTTTATCTGCGAAATAGATACGCTATGCATGTAGTTTTCTGTTAACACTTTTGGCGAGCATGTCCTGTCAGAACTTGGATTGTAGCCGCTGTCTTGGGTGTAATTAATAAATAAGCTTGGCCGCTTCGTCCTACGGGCTGGGGCGGCTTTTTTAGTTTATGGCAGACAGCTAGTGTTTTACATATAATAGAATAAGAAGCAACATGGGAGGCATCCTTGTGGACCACTATTTTGGTATACCCAATTGGCCTTTGCCGAAGTCCACTAAAAAATGTGTCAAAACCTATACTTCGACCTTAAAATTATATGAAGTTTCTTTCTTTAGATTATATAAGGTATGCCTGTGGTGCGGTTGCGAATTTGATTATTACAATTTTCATGGCGTATGTCCTTTTTGTGGCGACAATCCTAATGGTGATAATATTGACGATCCCCCTCAACCTGGTTTCGTGTTTTTTCCAGAACTCCTGCTTGCAACTTCTCCGCTCGCGCTTTTCCCGGAACTCGCGTTTTATCCATAGATTGCTGGTGAAACTATGCCGTGTTGCTGCGCCCACACCGTGTCAAAAAAAATAGCGGCTTAACCTGGTCATCTCCCGTTATCAGATTGCGATAAAAATATATTTTCTTATATTTTCTTTATGTCGGTGGTTTGATTGCTCTGCCAAACAAGGAAATAAATTTCAATCGATGAATGGATATAAAAACACTGGTAATTGTTTAAAGGAGCGGAGAAAACAAAATGGCGTTAGGAGTGGCGATTATCGGGGCTGGCATGATTGCCAATATTCATGTCACAGCCCTTCAAGAAATACCCGGGGCGAGGATTACCGGAGTTTGGAGCCGAAATGCGGAGGCAACGGCTAAATTTGCCGCCAAACACGGGATAAAGGCTTTTAAATCGTATGAAGATGTTCTGGCTGACGCGAAGACCGATATTATTAGCCTGTGCCTCCCGCCAGGCCTTCATGTCGACTTCGGTTTGCAGGCAGCAGCGGCGGGAAAACATCTTATAGTAGAAAAGCCGATGGATATCGACGCGGCAAAAGCGCGACGGCTTATTGAAGTGTACCGTGCGAAAAATCTTGTTTTGTCGGTAATTTTTCAAAACCGGTTTACTCCCGCCGCGCAGCGGGTTAAAGCCGCCCTTGACGCCGGGCTGCTCGGCAAACTAATCCTGGGAGATGCATACGTTAAGTGGTATCGTTCTCCCGAATATTATGCCAGTGGCGCCTGGCGGGGCACTTGGAATATTGAGGGTGGCGGAGCGCTTATCAACCAGGCAATTCACACGATCGACCTTCTCCAATGGTTTATGGGCGGTGTAAGATCCGTTTCCGGAATGATTAAGACATCCATCCATAAAATAGAAACGGAAGATTTAGGCGTTGCCGCAGTGGAGTATCATAACGGCGCGCTTGGCGTCATTGAAGGCTCAACGGCCATTACACCCGGTTACAAAGAAAGGATCGAAATCCATGGAACTAAAGGCTCTTTTATATTAGAAGGCGGTATGGTGAAAGAGTGGAAGGTGGAAGGCTGCAGAGAAGAAGATTATATTGATACTCAGCCAATTTCGTACTGCGCGACGAATTCGCCGGCTATTTCGAGCGTAAACCACAAGGCGCAAATGCTGGACATTCTCCGAGCCGTTGAGCAGGGGAAGGATCCTTTGGTTACCGGCGAAGAAGGGCTCAAATCATTGGAAATCGTGCTGGGTATTTACGCATCGTCGCGGAAAGGGCAAAAAATCCAGCTGGCCTAGGCCTTATTGCCAAAGCATTTTCTCCCTGTTTTAGGAGTTATAATTGGTCGCACCTGCTTTTGTAATAAGGCAAACCTGACTCCGCCGCCTATTGAACCCGGCCGTATTTTGTGCGACAATGGCAGTAAAAGGGTTTAGGAGGCTGTGGTCGATGTCCGAACCAGAGAAAAGACCGGAACAAGCGCTTACCCTAAACCAACGGCTTAAAGAGTGGGCGCGCAAGCTCAAAGGTGATGTCATCGCCGTTTATTTTGCGCTCAAGCACCCCGGCACTCCGCTTTACGCCAAGGTGGTTGCCACCATTGTCGTCGGTTACGCATTAAGCCCCATAGACTTGATCCCAGACTTCGTGCCGGTGCTTGGGTATTTGGATGAGGTAATTCTGCTGCCGCTGGGCATAGCCCTGGCAATAAAGCTGATACCGGCAGACGTACTAACCGCCTGCCGCGAAGAAGCCCGCAATAACCCGCCGGCACTGAAGCCTAAGATTTGGATCGCGGCGTATGTCATCGTTTTTCTCTGGCTGACTGTGATTTATGCCGTGTACGCGTGGCTTAAATAGCAGGATGCGCCTCAAGTACGGCCGTTCTATCGGCGAAGCGGTAGTGCAGGCGGGACGGAAGGTGTTATCTGATAGTTGCGAAGAATAATAGAAGAATAATGAAAAGAGGTGACTTTTATGAAAAAGTCAACGACCGTCTGTTACTGCAAAAACGTCACCGAAGAAGAAATTATCGAGCATGTCGCGGTGCGGAAGTGCTGCTCCAGTCTTGAGGATATCCAAAGGCATACCGGGGCCAATACCGGGACGGAGTGCCACATCAAGAATCCGGCCGGTGTCTGATGCGGTCCGGTCGTGCAATCGGTGATTGCCAAAGCGCTGACCATGCGGAAATAGTTGTCTGGCGGCAAAAACCCCTTAACTCAGGCTAATATGAGTTAAGGGGTTAATTTTATTCTATCGTATTTTTCAGGATGCCGATGCCCGCGATTTCCAGTTCCATTACGTCGCCGGATTTCAGGAATTTGGGTGGGTTAAAGCCCGCGCCGACACCGGAAGGCGTGCCGGTGGCGATGATGTCGCCCGGCTCTAAGGTGATACCGGCGGAGATAACTTCAATTAAGGTAGGGATATCGAAGACCATGTCCCGGGTATTGGCGTTCTGTCTGATTTCCCCGTTAATTTTGCAGGAGATATTAAGGTTATGGGGATCAGGGATGGCGCTTTTGTGCACCAGGCATGGACCAAGCGGCGCAAATGTATCGAGCCCTTTGCCCAAAAACCATTGCAGGTGGCGTTTTTGCAGGTCGCGGGCCGTCACGTCATTCATGATGGTATAGCCGAAAACATAATCATATGCTTCAGCTCTGGAAACTTTGCTTGCTGTTTTGCCGATTACCACGGCCAGTTCCACTTCATAATCCAGCTGGCCGGTAACATCCTGGTGGCTTTTAACGACTGCGCCCGGGCCGACAACAGTGGTCGGCGGCTTGGTAAAGACAACGGGATATTTGGGTACCGCGGTGTTGGCATCGCCGGACTTGTCAAATTCCAACGCATGCTCGACATAGTTTTTGCCGATGCAGAAGATATTCTTTTTCGGCCGGGGAATAGGTGCCAGGACGGTTACGGCGTCAACCGCGACGAGGGGGAATTTGTTATCGGCCGCGGCTTTTTCCGCCAGCTCCTTAATCTTGGCGACAACGTCATCACCGGCTTCGATAATGGCCTGCATGTCATCCGGAATAGCCGCACTGCCCAGGAAATGCTTTTCCGCGGCGGCAATCGGGACGATAAACCGTTGTTCTTGCGTAAAAAGCCCCACATGCTGCTTGCCGTCTTGCACATAAGTTACAAACTGCATCAACATCCCTCCAGCTCAATTAATCCCAGATTAATTATACTGCTTTCGCCATTTTCATGGTAAAAAAAGTAAATATTACCATTTTTATTATAACTTATGTTACGCTGCGTGTATAGGGGGGAGGGAAGGAATTTAACGCCAATATCTTTAACGAAAACTTCCGCGCAGCAGTTCGGACAGCCGCTAACGCCGATGCGCACCTTGCCAGGCGCTTGTTGACCGAAAAATTCACTATCCAGCGCTAAACCCAGGGCAGTGCTGTCCTGTTGGGCCATTGGGCAATCCGGCTTTCCGGGGCACATGGCGACGGCCCGCACCGACTTGGCGATAAAGGATTCCGGTTTACAGCCCAGTTCGGCCAGGGCTTTTTCTCCGTCGGCCAGGCTAAGGCCCATAATTGTAATACCATTGCCGACGATTTTGAGCCGTCCGCCGTATTTTTCCGCCACGGCGGCAATTTGGCGGAGCTGTTCAGGCGTGGTCAGGCCGCCGGGGATATGCGGAGTGACCGGGAATTTGACTCTTTTATTTAAAAACGGAATATTGGCCAGCGGGGGAAGTGCCATAAGGGACCTCCTTGTCAGAATTATGTAAATCAATTTAATTATAACGCATAATTGGGTGGTTGGATACATATTGCAAAACCTTTACAGGCACAATAACAAAAGAAAATGCGGCCGCACGAAGGGAGGACAGTTATGGCCGATCCTTACGCGCGCAATATGTTTGGCGATTTTAATCCCTATTTTGCCAAGCGGCCGGTAACCGGCAGACTTGTCGTCGTTTTGGACGGCGTTTTTAACGGACGGGGCCTCCAGTTGATCAAGCCTTCGTCGCGGGCGCTGCTGGCGGGCGAGATTCATGAACTGATCATCACTGACGAAGACGCCAAACCAGGCAGCCAGGTTGACCGCATCGCTTATCTCGGCTTTTTCGAAGTGGAAAAAGGCGGGGTGATCGTGGTCGGCGACCCAGTAAAGGTAGGCGGCAAAGTGGTGGGCCGCATTGCCGGCTATGACGAGACCCACATGCCCAACCACCTGAATATCGTCCTGACCGGCGAACGCGTGTCCGGACGGGAGCGGGGCGTGGCGCTGGAAGTCGGGCTGGTAATCGGATAAAGCGGATAATAAGCAGCCGGTCGCTTCTGGCGGCAGCTTATCTAATTTTAATCACTTATTAAGGAGGGAAAGTGTGAGCTACGAAGCCAAACTGCAGGAACTAGGGCTAAAGGTACCGGAAGTGGCCAAACCGGTAGCCGCTTATGTGCCGGCCGTCAAGGTTGGCGATTATGTGTACACATCAGGCCAAATCCCGTTTGTTGAGGGTAAGCTTAAGTATGTCGGCAAGGTCGGCAAAGACTTGTCGCTTGAAGAAGGGTACGAAGCTGCGAAAGTCTGCGCCCTCAACTGCCTGGCCGCGGTAAAAAGCGTTATTGGCAGCCTGGACAAGGTAGAGCAAATCGTCAAAGTGGTAGGCTTTGTCAACAGCGCCCCCGGTTTTGCCGACCAACCCAAAGTGGTTAATGGCGCCTCTGAGCTCATCGGCCAAGTTTTCGGCACCGCCGGCGAACATGCCCGGTCGGCCGTTGGCGTGGCTGAGCTGCCGCTTAATGCTGCCGTTGAGGTAGAAATGATCGTAAAAGTAAAATAGGAGGTATTTGTTCATGGCAAAACCCAAGTACAAATTCCAGATGTACCGGCAACTGCAGGCCAACATTGCCAACATTTACGCCGACGCCCGCAAGGCGGCCGACGAGATTGGCATCCCGAAGGAAATCCGCGGTAAGTTTGGCCTGACCGGCGCGATCTCCGGCTGCCCGGCGCCGCTGCGCGACGATATCATGAAAGCCGGCGAAGAAGGCGCCAAAGAAGTTATCCCGCTGGCCAAACTGGTTGACGAGCTGCGGGAAATCGTCAAGTCGGTGTATGGTGACGAGTGGGACTGCGCGCCGACCTCGACCTGCGAAGCCGGCCTGTGGGTAACCTTTGACTGTCTGTTCAGCCCGCCGCTCCTCGGCCGTGGCGACAACTACCGTTCCCGTTACATCGCACCTTACGAAAAGCACCTCCATCACCAGGGCTCATACGGTCGCCCTTTCCCGCCGCGCTTTAAGGATATTTTCGCCGACCGGGGCTCGACTGCCGGTGAACTTGGCTTCTACGGCAAACGTCAGAACAACCTCGATACCATTATCGTGCCGCTGGCCGGCGCCCGCTATGACGTGCACGGCATTAAAGCCCATCCTGTGCCGCTCTTAACCGACGTCGATCCCGAAGAATCCATTGAAATCATCGGGCAGTACGCCGACATCCATCTGCCCATGCTGGCCGGCTTTACCAGCCTGGGCTATGAGACGCCGGGCTACGGCTACGCCGTTAAAGATGAAGACGGCGCCCCGCTCCTGCAAAAATATATCGGCGAACTGGCCCGCTCGTATGATCTGCCTTACGTCATTGACAACGCCTGGGGCCTGCCGTTCGTCGGCTGCGACCCGCGCAAAGCCAACGCCGATGTCATCATTTACAGCATGGACAAAGCGACCGGCGCCGCAACCAGCGGTCTCATCATTGGCCGGGAGGAATTGATGGTACCCATCCGCCGGGCGCTGGGCATGCATGGCGACCGCTACGGCACGACCGCATCCTACGGCAAAGCGGCCTATGTTACCTTTGACCCCGGCAAAGAAGCGTTGCTGACGCAAGTTCAGGCGCTGAAAGTGCTGCGCGACAATCCGGAAGTTCTCACCAAGCCGGTTGACGATCTGGAGCGCATTGTGCGCGAAGAATTTGGCAAAATTAACTTGCCGGCCCGCCTGAAGCAGGGCATCATTATCAGCAAGTCTTACAACTCGACGGCGGTGGAAGTCAACTACGAAAAAACGTGGGCGGGCGGCGAACTTGGCATTCCCATTTTTTCCATCGAAGACATGTATGCCGGCACCAACATCTTCCAGACTGGCTGCGCGCAGATGGGCGTCATCCCGACGGTGGCTTACGATGGCAACATTTATATTTCTCCTGGCCTCGGCACCTGTGACAGCAAGGGCCAGCTCATCGAAGACGTCACCCGCTATGCTGTCCGCGCGCTGGTCCGCCTTATCGAGATTACCTGCAAGTACGCCGGTCTTACCGAATAAGTACGAGGAGGCTTTGCCATGACCAAAAAAGTAGTAGTGGTAGGCGGCGGCTGGGCCGGTTCGGCCGCCGCGCTCGCGGCGCGCAAGGCCGGCTGCGAAGTAGAACTGTTTGAACGGACGGACATGCTGCTCGGTACCGGGCTGGTTGGCGGCATTATGCGCAACAACGGCCGCTTTACGGCCACCGAAGAAATGACCGCGCTCGGCGGCGGCGACCTCTTTAAAATTGCCGACGCTGAAGCCCGGCATACCAATGTGGAGTTTCCCGGGCACAAACATGTCACGTTATACGACGTAGCCCGCATCGAGCCGGCCGTCCGCAGGGCGCTCATTGACGCCGGCGTTACCGTTCACCTCCATGCCCGCGTCAAGGAAATTGAAAAAGAGGGCGATAAAATTACCAAGGTCATTGCCGATAACGGTCACGGCGAAAAGGACATTGTTGCCGAGGGCGACGTGTTTGTCGACGCTTCCGGTACCGCCGGGCCGCAGGGCAACTGTATGAAGTACGGTAACGGCTGCGCCATGTGCATTTACCGTTGCCCGACTTTTGGCCCTCGGCTCAGCATCGCCGCCCGAGCCGGCGTCAGTGAAATCCTGGGTCTGAAAGGCGACGGCACGGTGGGCGCCATGAGCGGGTCGTGCAAACTGCATAAAGACTCGCTGAGCAAAGATATCGTGGAAAAGCTGGATAAAACGGGAGTGGCAATTATCCCCATTCCGGAGCACCTGCGCAAGAGCGTTAAGTCGCTCAGTGAAAAGTGCTGCCAGCAGTATGCCCTGATTGAATTTGCCGAAAACATCATTCTCCTTGATACCGGTCATGCCAAACTGATGACTTCTTACTATCCGCTCGAAGTGCTGCGCCAAGTGCCGGGCTTTGAAAATGCCCGCTTCGAAGACCCCTATGCCGGCGGTATCGGCAACTCGATGCGCTACCTTGGCATGCTGCCCCGCAATGACGCCCTGAAAGTCGAAGGCTTGGCCAACGTGTTCTGCGGCGGCGAGAAGGCCGGTCTCCTGGTGGGGCATACCGAAGCGATCGTTACGGGAACGCTTGCCGGTCACAACGCGGCCCGAACCGCCCTGGGCCTGGAGCCGCTGGTGCTGCCGCGTACACTGGCGGTGGGCGACGCCATCGCGTATGTGCGCGAGGCCATGCAGCATAAGGAAGGCTTGACCAAAAAATATACGTTCTCCGGCTCGGTTTACTTTGAGCATATGAAGAAGCAAAACCTCTATACTCTGGACCTTGATGCCATTCGCGACCGCGTGGAAAAAGCCGGACTCACAGGAGTCTTTGCCCGCTCGCTCGCTTAAGGGAGGGGAAAATATGCAGGCGGTCCAACTGACATCGCTACACTGGCTGTTTTTGTTTTGGGTCCTGGTGGTCATTGGCGTCATGGGCCTGCGCAAAGACCCGCTTATTCCTTGTCTGCTCGGCCTGTTTACCGTAGGCTGGGGGTTTAAAGGCAATCTGATTGGCGGCATTACCACCATCTTCAACGCCCTGATTGTGGCGGGCGGCGAATTTTGGGGGATTATCGTCATTATCTCCCTCATCGTCGCCCTTTCCAAACTGCTCGCCGAAACAGGCGCCGACTATCTTGTCATGCGGCCGGCGGCCAAACTCATGGTTAATCCCGATATTTCCTACTGGGTCCTTGGCTTGGCCATGCTGTTTGCCTCCTGGTTCTTTTGGCCCTCGCCGGCCACGGCCCTAATCGGCGCCATTATGACGCCGGTGGCGCTGCGCGCCGGTTTGCCGCCGCTGGGCGCGGCGGTGGCCATGAACCTCTTTGGCCACGGTATCGCCCTGTCGACCGACTATGTTATTCAAGGCGCGCCGACCATTACGGCCAAGGCGGCCGGGTTTGCCAATCCCAGCCCGGTTATTTCGGCCAGCGTACCGTTGGCGGTGACGATGGGCCTGGTGGCCACCATCACCGGCTACATCATCGTCAAGCGGGACCTGCGGCAAAATAAAGCCGGGCAAATGGAAACAATCGTCGAGCAGGAAGCGAAACGCCAGCTCGACTGGGTGTCTTACCTGCTGGCAGTGGCCACGCCGGTTGCTTTCGCCCTCGATGTCGCAGTCATGCTGACCACCGGTCTCAGGGGCGGCGACGCAACGGCGCTCTTAGGCGGTACGGCTACGATCATCCTGGCGGTGGGTTCGCTGCTTAAGTTTGGGTTCGAAGGCCTGGAGAAAATCACCGATTACGTCCGCAATGGCTTTATGTTCGGAATTAAAATTTTTGCACCTGTCATCATCATCGGCGGCTTTTTCTTCATGGGCAAGGGCGAGCTCGCCCAGGGCATTCTCGGTAAAGGCGCCACCGGCTTTCTCGAAGACCTGGGGCTATACTTGTCCCAGGCTGTGCCGCTGAATAAATTCTTTGTCGCTCTCATTACTTTGGCGACCGGCATTGTCGTCGGCCTTGACGGTTCAGGTTTTTCACCCCTGCCCTTGGTCGGCAGCGTGGCCGCCACTTTTGGCAAGGCCATCCCCATCGACACGGCAACACTCGCCGCCCTTGGCCAGATTGCCGGCGTCTGGGTCGGCGGCGGTACCGTCATTCCGTGGGCGGTAATTCCGGTAGCGGCCATCACCGGCGTCAATCCGCTTGATCTGGCCCGCAAAAACTTTTGGCCGGTAACGCTGGGGTTTATTGCGACCACGATTGTGGCGGTTCTGCTCATGTAGTATAAAACAGCGACTGAGGAATAGAGAACGCTCTGTTCCTCAGTTTTTGTCTACCTTGGCAAGTGGCAAGTAGAAAGTAAAAAGTAGAAAGTGGTAAGTTGCGAGCGGAAAGTAGTATGAAGTATGAAGTATGAGGTATGAGGTAAATGGCGTATGGTGCCAATTTAGTGGCAAGATTATTTTTGCGGTGAGTAACCATTTAGGAAGGGGCAAGTACCCCGGGAGGGAAGAGGCTTGCTGGAAATGTGTCTGGGTATCGCCGGTACGGCCAAAAATACGGGCAAAACAACGACGACGGCGGCCATTATCAGCGAGCTGCGGGCCCGCGATATTGCGTTTTATCTGACCAGTATCGGTTATGACGGGGAAAACTTGGACAATATCACCGGCCTGCCCAAGCCCAAACTGCGGGTGGAGCAGGGAGATGTGGTGGCGACAGCCGAGCGGTGTCTGGCGGTCAGCACGGCCACGTTTCATGTATTGGCAAAAACCGCGATTTCCACCCCGTTGGGGAGGGTGATTATAGCCAAAGTGGTAAAACCGGGCCTCATTGTCACCGCCGGCCCCAATAAAAGCTCGGAGGTGCGCGAGTTGCGCGCTTTGCTGCGCCGCCTGGGGCCGGGCGTTATCATTTTTGACGGCGCGCTCAGCCGCATCGCCCCCATGGCGGAGACCGACGGCTTCGTCTTGGCTACCGGCGCGGCAAAAACGCCCAATATTCCCCAGCTGGCGCGGGAAACCGAGCTTATCTGGCGGATGGCCAACCTGCCGCTGGTGCCACGGGCGGCCGAAATCGCCGCCCGGCGTTATGCGGTCGTAACGCTCCTTGCTCCCGACCTTAGCGAAGTGCGGCGGTGGAACCGGCCGTCCCTGCTGACCGGCCAGGATATCGACCAGGTGTGGGAAGCTATGAGCGGTGACGGCAGCTACTTATATATTCCCGGAATTCTCAATGTGACGGCGCTGAAGGCGCTGGCCGCGCGGTGCGAAACGCAGCGCCGCCGCCTGGCTTTGACTTTTGCCGACCCGATCAAGCTGATGGTAACCGGTGACCTCGGCGAATACGCCGCGGTTTTGGCCAAGATCGAAGCGGCCGGTATTTTTGCCGGCGTGCTGCGGCGGGTGCCGCTGCTCGCCATAACGGTTAATCCCTTTTACCCTGATTACCGGTACGAGACGAAAACCTATGAACCGGCTTATGTGGATTTTAACCGTCTGCAGGTCGCCGTACAGCGCCACGTGGCAGCGCCCGTATTCAATATCGTTAAGCAGGGGGCGAAAGGCTTGGTGGATATTATCCAGGTTCACGCCCGGCCGTGGGAAAATCCCGCGGCGGTGCATTTTGACTGATTGCCTAAGTTTGGAGGTGCAGGAAGTGAACCCATTGGCGCAAATTATGGATGCGCTCGATCTGGAAACTTTTTTTATTTGTGACAATGAGCAGCAGGGGCGGAGCCTTATGCTGGCCCTCTTAAAAAGCTGGGGCTTTACCGACGTGGATGTGGTCTTCGTCCAGCATGTTGGACCCGGCGCGCGGGTGCGGGGGCGGGCCTACGTCTACCGGCCGGCCGACAAGTACGGCTGGCTGACAGGCGGTGCGGCAGGGAGGGATAACGGATGAAAAAGCGGGTACTCTTATCCCCGCTCGACCCGGTGCATGACATCGGCCTGAAAATGATTGCCCGCGGCCTTAAGCAGGCCGGACATGAAACGATTTTGCTGCCGCCTGATACGCCGGCGGAAGAGATTATTGAGTATGTCTTTAGCCGCGCCCCGATCGATGCGCTGCTCCTCAGCCGCACCCTCGGCTACGGCGTGGGCGAGCTGCTGGCCAAGTTCATTGATTTGGCCGATGCCGCCGGTATTCGCGAAACAGTCAAAATCGGCATCGGTGGCATGGCCATCCGGCCCGAACTGGCCGCCGAGCTGGGCTTTGACGCCGGCTTCGGCCCGGGCACGACGGTCGAGGAAGTGATCTGCTTTGTGGAAGGACGGGAGTATAAGCCCGACACCGCCCGGGTGCGCAAAGTAAAGACCGATATGACCGCAGGCTATGACTATAAGTATCTCCATCCGGCTATCGGCGCCAAACTTGCCCGTATTTCCGAGATGATTATGGACTGGGTGAAAGACAAGACGTCCGACGGTGTTGAGCGGGCCAGGCTGCGCGATGCGTATTGGGACGTAAATCGCTGGCGGAGACGGGAAGGGGACGGCGATTTTTACCAGCATTATGCCAAGCTGTGCGGCGACGTGCCGCGCAAGTTTTACACGGCCGGCGAACTGCACCCCAAGACGCGGCGTTTCACCAAAGCGGAAGTGGAGGGCCTGGAAAAGTTCCTGGCCGAGACCAAGGCGCGCCTGGCGGTGCAGAAGCTCCAGCACACCCGGAAAAAACCGCTGGTCTTTAACCAGTATGGCACCGGCTGTCCATTCATGGATATCGGGCACATCCTGGCCAGCGAAGCCTGGGGGGCCGACGGCGTCATCCACTTCGACCCGTCGTGGGGCGCGCGGACCGAGGGCTTTCTGGACGGCTTTCTCACCCATCAGGAGGACGGAACGGTTATCACCCCGGCCAACCTTAACCGGATCAGCCTGGCCCGCGCAGAGTCAACGCTATGGCAAGTACGGGCCCACCGCGGCCTAAACTCGCCCGAGACGGTGGTGTTGGCCGGCAAACTGGGGGCCGACCTGACGAAAATCAACATTGTCTACGGCGCCCTCGCGGCCGGCACTGATCCGGCGCGGATGACGGTGGACGGTTACCACGCCATTTTATATGCCCAAAAATATAACCTGCCTTTTGATGTGGTCACCAACGAAGAACTGGCCGGAGTGCCAGCATATAAAGCATTTGCCGGCATGCTGATCGTGGCCGATTTAGGCGTGCGGCTGGGGGCGCGGCCCATCTTGCAGCCCCTGTTCAGTTATTCGCCGGAAGTGATGATCCATGGGTACATGGCAGACAATTACATCGATTTCAACGCCGGGAAAATCTACGCCCTGCGCGGCATTATCAACGCGCCTATCTGGCCGGGCGCGCCCATTGGCTTTCTTACCCATACCGAGGAACGGGTGCAGTCGGCCATGACGACCGCGCTCCATGCTAGTCTCGCCATGTCGCTTGGAGTCGATGCCGTCTCGATTGCTTCGACCGATGAGGCCTATTCCGGCGGACCTATTTCCGTTCCGGCCAAAATTGATACCCTACGGGCCGTGCAGGAAGCGTTTCGGTTCTTCGGCCAAGCCGGCATCAGCCCGACCAATAAAGCCAAAGAATATGCCGACCGCATCACGACCGGCATTGAAAAAGTGCTGGACGACGTAATCGCTGCCGGCGATTTTGTCGAGGCCATCTACCAAGGTTGTCTGGGCAGCCGCGAGGAAGGCGCCTATCCCGGACGGGCCGGCAAGGACACGGTGCGCCCCGTTAAATAGCGGGCCAAGCAACCGCTGCGCCGAAAATAATTACGAAAAAATAATTTTTCCGTACTGGCGAAAAAAGGAAAACCGACAAACTTCCCGAATATAGTACACAATCTTCCATTTTTATCCTACTACTTGGCAAACGGAGTGAAGCGGAAAATGAAAGGGACCGTTGTCGGTACTTGGGTGAACACCGCCCGGAATGTGTGGGGCGAGGACCTAGCGGCCGAGGCGATGGAACATGTCGGGTGGCCCCGGGATAAGATTTTTCTGCCGACGGAAGAGGTAGCCGACGAGCAGCCGAAAAAATTTGCGGCGTACATCGCCGCTAAGACCGGTCAGCCCGAAGAAGCGGTATGGTTGGCCATCGGCAAGGACAATATCCGGACCTTTTCCCAGGCCTATCCGGCCTTTTTTCGCCAGGAAAACCTCTATTCTTTCCTACGCTCCATGTACGATGTCCATGTCGTCATGGTCAGACGGATTCCCGGCGCCAACCCGCCGGAACTTCTTATCAGCCCTGTATCGGAATATGAAGCGGTGCTAAGCTACCGCTCCAAGCGGGGGATGTTCGGGTACCTTAAGGGGCTGCTGGCCGGCGCGGCGGAATATTTTAAAGAAGACATCACGACCGAAATCCTGGAAGCGTCGCCCGAACATATGAAAATAAAGATCCGTTTTCCCCGGCCTATTACCCATACCGTGCGGTACCGGCTGAATGAGTGGCTGTCGCTGGGGATAATCCGCCGTCTGGCCGGCAAGATCGGTCTGGCGGCTGCGGCAATTACCCTGGCGGTCGTCGCCGGATTAAACCTGGTCGGCCTTAGCGTGCCCTGGTGGACAGCCCTGGCCAGCGGCGCGGGCGCCGGTATTGGTGCGGCCCTGCTGCTCAGGCCGTTCACCATGGTAATGGACGAGATCAAGGGACTGCAGCAGCACCGCTATTTTACCGAAACCAAAATTAAGTCGGGCGACGAGTTCGAAACCGTGCTCGACATGCTGGCCGCTTACAAGCAGCAGGTCAAGTCGGATTTTACCGGGTTTAAGGGTATAGCCGACGAGATGAACAAATATGCAGATGACTTTAACGGCCTGGCTGACCGCATGCGCGCCACCTCGGAGGATATTTCCGGCGTTGTCAACGACGTGGCTGCTGCCGCCACCAGCCAGGCGCAGGAGACGGAAGGAGCCGTCGTCATCCTGAACGGCAATCTGGAAACGTTGCGTAGTGTTGTCGACGAACAAAGCCGCAACAAAGAGCGGCTGGAGGCGGCGGTGAGCGAGATCAATAAAGGCTTTGCCGAGGTGGAGTCTTCCAGCAACAAACTGGCCCACAGTCTCGAGCGCTTTGCCGATGTGAAGGATTCGGCAGCGAAACTACAGGCCCAGGCCAGTAAAATCAACGAAATCACCGGGCTGGTGGCAGCCATTGCCGGCCAGACCAATCTTCTGGCCCTTAATGCCGCCATCGAAGCCGCCCGGGCCGGCGAGCAGGGGCGGGGCTTTGCCGTCGTGGCGGAAGAAGTCCGGAAACTCGCCGAACAGTCCCACCACCATTCGGACAGCATTTCCCGCGACCTCAAGGTGCTGATGGAAATAATCAGCAGTGTTGTGGCGCTGATCGAGGAAGAATATGCCGTCCTGGATGCGGAAAGCCGCCAATTGCGCGAGGTCGTGGCCGGCAATATCCGTCATGTGGAGAATATCCATCGGGTAGCGGAGAATATCGTCGAAATGGCCGGCAAGCTGGAACAGGAGATGGCCGGTCTCAACCAGGTATATGGCAAAATCGAATCGCTGGCCGCCATCTCTGAGGAAAACTCGGCCGCCAGTGAGGAAGTGAGCGCCGCCGTGCAGGTGTATAACGACAAACTGCAGGACATGATGGACAAAATCCGCGAATTCAAGACGGTTATTCAGCATTTCAGCGAAGATATGAATGTTTACCGGACATGAAGTCAAAATAAAGAGCCGCGTACACCGGTACGCGGCTTTGGTATACGAATATGGGTGCCGACGAGAAGTCCCGGGGAAAATTTGGTGCTGCTGAGTGCAGGACGCTCAGGATAATCTTGGCAGGGCTTTGCCTTGTTAGCGGCGCGGGAAGCATTGACGCGGGAAGCAGCCAAAGGGGAAACACTGACGGGGGAAGCAAAAACGCGGGAAGCACTGGCGCGGGAAACATTGCCGGGGGAAACAAAAACGCGGGAAGCAGCTAAAGGGGAAGCAGCGCGGGAAACAAAATCGGGGACGGCAGCCAAAGGGGAAACATTGGCGCTCTTCCTGCCGCATCGGTTCTATGTCCTCGTCCTCCCAGTCCTCTATTTCCGGGTCTTCCCATTCATCAGACCACCATTTTTCTTTTGACACATAATACCCTCCTTTCAAAGAGATCCTATTACATAATATGCAGACCCTGATATATGTGTTAGATAAAAAAGGCAGCAAAAACGCCAGAGACAATTGTCCCTGGCGCAATGTTTTCTGCGGGCCAAACAAACTACAAGCTTATTTATTCTTATTTATTATTTATTATCTTTAAAAAGCTGCATAAACTGCCGCGCTTTTTCGGTAATAAGGGCGTAGTTTTGCTGGGCAATGGCCTCTTTGTCCACCAGCTCGCTACCGATGCCGAAGGCGAAGGCGCCGGCTTTCAAAAAGTCGGGGATGTTCTGGGCGTTGATCCCGCCGACCGGCATGAATTTCATGTGGTTAAGCGGGCCCAAGACCTCCTTGAGATACCGCGGGCCAAGGGCGCCGGCAGGGAACAGTTTCACGATTTCCGCCCCCAGTTTATAGGCCTGCACCATTTCCGTAGGGGTGGTCACGCCCGGCACGGCGATTTTACCGTATTGATTGGCGACTTTGATGACATCGGCATCCAAATTGGGCGCCAGGATAAATTCAGCGCCGGCATCGATGACGGCCTGGGCGGCCGAGGGGGTAAGGACCGTGCCCGCGCCGACGGCCATCCGGCCTTTCATCACGGTGACGAGGGCCTCGATCATACCTAAATAGCCGACCGTGTTGCAGGTAACCTCGATGGCGCGGATGCCGCCGGCGTACAGGGCCTCGGCGATTTTAACAATTTCCTCCGGCCGGGTGCCGCGGACTATGGCGACAATCCCCGTTTCCTCAATAAGGCGGACAACTTCGGTCTTGGTCATAGCAGCCTCCTCATTCCTCTGCCCATTCCCGTTGGATACGGGCGATTTCCTCAAATTCCTTTTGCAGGTTCCAGTAAATCCGCTCGTAGATGGCATACAGGCGTTGGTAGCGCTCATGATGGCGCTCGTTTGGCAGATATTGTTCTTTTATATTGACAAATTTGGCCACGTCTTTGATATTGCCGAGAATTCCCAGCGCGTTCATGCCGAGGACGGCGGCGCCGAAGGCCGAACCTTCCGGTTCACCGGGTACGCTGATCGGCCGGCCGAAGACGTCGGCCATGATCTGCACCCACAGTCGGGAGCGGGTGAAGCTGCCGCTGACCCGGATTTCCTTGGCCCGGCCGGCCACTTCTTCCAGCGCGGTGAAAATACTGTACATACGGTAACAGATGCCTTCCAGGGTGGCCCGGATGAGGTGGCGCTTGCCGTGGTTAAGGTTAAGGCCGAACAGGACGCCGCGGGCGTTGGCGTTCCAGTACGGGGCGCGTTCGCCGGCAAAGAAAGGGAGCATAATGAGACCGTCCGAGCCGGCCGGCTTCTGTTCGGCGTAGCGGCTGAGGATTTCGTAGGTGTCTAGGCCCAATTTTTCAGCCACGAACTGTTCGGTAGCGGCAAATTTGTCCTTAGCCCAGCGAAAGGCGATGCCGCCGTTATTGATGGCGCCGCCCAGCACCCAATATTCGTCGGTAAGGTTATAGCACCAGGTGCGGCCTTTCGGGTCGACTGCCGGTTTATCGGTGACGACGCGCACGGCGCCGCTGGTGCCAATCATCGCGGTGAGCTGGCCGGGCAAGACGGCGCCTGACCCTACACTGGACAGTACCCCGTCGCCGGCGCCAAGCACCACCGGCGTATCGGGACTGAGGCCGAGTCGGTCGGCAATAGCCGGGAGCAGCGGTCCTTCCACGCTAGTGGTTGACGCCACCGGCGACAGCTGGTCCTCGGTCACCCCCAATAGCTCCAGCAGTTCGCCGTCCCAGCACCGGTCATGAATGTTGTATATGCCGGTACCGGAGGCGATGGAGCGGTCGACGACATATTTGCCAAGGAAGCGGTATAAGATGTATTCCTTAATGGAGATAAACCGGGCGGTGCGCCGGAACAGGTCGGGCCGCTCATGGCGCAGCCACAGCACCTTGGAAAGCGGATACATCGGGTGGAGGGGACAGCCGGTACGTTCATAAATGGCCTGGGCATCGCGCTGGCGTTTAAGTTCCTCAGTATAGCTTTGGCTGCGCGAGTCGGCCCAGGTAAGCATGCGGCCGAGAGGCGCGCCGTCTTTGTCTACGGGGATAAAGCTGTGAAAGACCGAGCTGAAACACAGCCCGGAAATTGCTTTTGGCGGTAGGGCCGCCTGCTGGATGGCCCGCGCGGTAACGGTCAGGACGGCCTGGAAAATTTCTTCCGGATCCTGTTCGGCCCAGGCGGCCTGGGGGGTATAAAGCGGGTATTCAAGCGACTGATTGGCTAACGCGACGCCGTCTTCGCGGTATATAGCGGCGCGGCAGCCGGTGGTGCCAATATCTACGCCGATGATGACTTGCATTGACTAAGGCTCCTTCTATAGTTTGTCGATTAACTCGCCCTGGTCATCAAACCGCATGGGGGCAGGGTCGGTCAGGATGGTTATGCCCGGCTTGGTACGGGCTTCGTCCAGCATAGCCTCGGAAATGTAAATTTCCCCAAGGTGCAGCGTGTTCTTGATACGGACAATGCGGACTTTGGTCAGGTCGCGGGCGTTACAGGTCTTGATCGCGGCCTTGATGGCGTCACGGTCGTTTTCCAGCACGGTGGGCATGTGGGTAGGGCCGACGACGGTAGAGGTCAGGCCGTTGGCGTAGGTCATGGGGAAGTTGACCTTGTTTACCAGTTTGCGGGTGGTAAAATCGGCGGCGCCCATACCGTTGCCGTTGCCATGGGTCCGTTCGGTGAGGTCGAGAATGACCATCTTGGACACGTCCGGTCCCCCGCTGGCATACGGTGTGGGGTAGCGGCCAGTGATATTGGGGTCGGCGCCGTCGCCGGAGATATCTTTGCCAATTTCATCGACAATTAACACATCAATCTGGTCAAACATGATGCGGGGCATATTGGCTTTGGCCTCGACCAAAAGTTCCCGGTCGGTTTCAATGATACTTTCGGCCGGGACGGCAATGATTTTGGCTATCCGGTCATAGGCATTTTCCACCGTTGCCACCCCGAACAGGATGGGCAGACGCTCAAGGGCGATGCTGGCCATGGCAACGATGTGCTCGGCCATATACTTGAAGCTGTAAGCATGGCACGACTCCGCCCCTTTTTGTTTACCGAGACCAATAGTGATCATTTTCACCAGACCGCTTTCGTTAGGGCCACGGAAGGCGGTATGGGGCTTGACGCGGTTGATGACGACAATACCGTCCGCGCCATAGGCGTGTTTGTCTACATAAACCGGCAGGCCGTTTTCCAGGCGGCCGATTTCCACGACCTCCATTGATGATAGGATGGGGCAGCCGGCGCTTGCTTCCGTTACTCCCAGGTTGGCCAGCACTTCTTTCTGGCCCTCGGCGGTAGCGCCGCCGTGACTGCCCATGGCGGGGACGATGAAGGGGTGGGCGCCCCGTTTTTGCAGTTCCTCGACGGTTATGCGCACCAGGGTGGGGATTTCGGCAACGCCACGGCTGCCTACGGCCACGGCGATGCGCATACCCGGCTTGACACGGCTCATGATGCCGGGCTTAGCGAGTTCTTGGCGCAAGGTCCCGGCCACATCGGTAACCTCCGGAGCGGGAAAAGTTTGGCGCACTTTGGCCATGCGCGGCAGGGGGATATCTTTTAACAGCTCCTGAATAATATCCATTAGGCGGCCTCCTCAAAACAGAATTAATAATCTATTTGACAATAGTTGCCGTTGTCCTCTCAGAGCTAAAAGTCGTGTTTGCGGATTGCCCCCTGGGCGGCTGACAAGGTGGCGGCGCTGTACAGCTTAAGGAAGGCGCTGTCCGTTTCCGTCCGGCGGGGCCGGGCGGCTGCGCGGCGCTGGGCGGCCGTCTGCTCATCGACTTCCCAGGTCAGCGTGCGGGCGGCAATGTCGATAGCGATGATGTCGCCGGTCGCGACTAGGCCGATCGGGCCGCCGAGCGCCGCCTCAGGTGAAAGATAGCCGATGGCTAGCCCGCCGGAAGCCCCGGAAAAGCGGCCGTCGGTAATAATGGCCACTCTGCCGACTTTGCTGAGGATTTCGGTAGCGCGGTGCATTTCGCGCATGCCAGGGCCGCCGACCGGTCCTTCGTTGCGGATGACGATGACCTCGCCGCTCCTGATCGTGCCGGCGTCGGCAGCGGCCATACATTCTTCTTCACTCTCAAAGACGCGGGCCGGTCCACGGAATTGCCACAGTTCACGGGGCACGGCCGAGCTCTTGACGACGGCCCCGTCGGGGGCAAGGTTGCCCTGGAGGACGGCGATGCCGCCTTCGCACTGGTAGGGGTTGCTGAGCGGCCGAATGACCTGACCGTCCGCGCTGTTGGCGCCGCTTAGGTTGTCGGCGAGGGTACGGCCGGTAACGGTAAGGACCGACAGATCGAGCAGGGGGGCCAGTTCTTTCATCAGGGTGGGAACACCGCCAACGGGATGGAGGTCGGCGACGGTATATTCGTCACTGTTGGGGTAAATACGGGTGATGAGCGGCGTGCGTTTGCTAATGCGGTCAAAGTCGGCCATGGTGAGGGTCAGACCGGCCTCGTGGGCGATGGCCGGCAGGTGCAGCACCGTGTTCAGCGAGCCGCCGATGGCCAGGACGACGACGAGGGCATTTTCCAGCGCCGCCCGGGTCATGATGGCGCGAGGCCGGATATCCTTGTTCACCAGGTCGACAATCGCCCGGCCGGTTGCGTAGGCAAGCCGGTCGCGTTCGGCCGACAGGGCCGGCGCCGTACCCGAACCGGGGAGGGCCAGACCCAGCGCCTCGGCGACAATGCTCATGGTATTGGCCGTGCCGAGGAAGGGGCAAATGCCGGGGTGGGGGTAATACTCCCGGGTCACGTCGACCAGGGCCTTCTCGTCGATTTCGCCGCGGATGAAGCTTTGCCGGGCCGCTTTCGACTGTTTGGGTTTGATCCGGTTGACCATCGGCCCGCCGGTGAGCATAACGGCCGGGATGTTGAGGCGGGCGGCGGCCATGAGCATGGCCGGCGTTACTTTGTCGCAGGAGCCGAGCAGCACCATGCCGTCAAAGATACCGTGGCCGCGCACCATGATTTCAATGGAATCGGCGATGAGTTCGCGGCTGGGCAGCACATATTTCATGCCGTTATGGCTTTGGGTAATGCCATCGCAGACGGCGATGGTATTGAACTCCAGCGGCAAGGCGCCGGCATCGGCAATGCCCCGTTTAACGTGGGCGGCCAGGTCACGCAGATGGGCGTGGCCGGGGACAATTTCATTCCACGAATTAACGATGGCGATAAGGGGCTTATCGAGGTCAGCGTAAGCCGTACCGCAGGAACATAGGTGGCCTTTGGCAATAGCCCGCTGATAGGGAGAAAAACTGCTGAGCCTGTTGGTCATGGAACGTTCTCCTTTTCTGTAAGCGAAATTGCTTTTTGTAAAATTGGCAAGATTTTAGACCAATTATATACCTGTTCGGCCGGCGCCGCAACACCTGCCCGGGCGTAAGGCTTAAAGGCATGCGGGGGATGGCTATTATCAACTGATTAAGGGAGCATGACGACGCGCTTATCAGAAGAGCTTATCGAGGAACAAAATTGAAGAGGGTTTTGCTTGCCGATCGCTAATTAACTAATACTAGGGCTCTTGCCTGGAGATATTACCACTACGGATGCATTCAAGAGGTGAGCGCGTACTTTGGAAACCTCATCAGTTACCCTGGAGATTACGGTCATCATCCTGTTAATCCTGGCCAACGGGCTATTCGCCTTAACCGAAATGGCGATAGTATCATCCCGTAAACCCCGCTTGGAAAAGATGGCCAACGAAGGCAGTGCCGGGGCCAAGGCGGCCTTGGAGCTGGCTGATGATCCGACCCAACTGCTATCGACCATTCAGGTGGGTATTACCTTAATCGGCATTCTCACCGGCACCTTCGGCGGCGCCACGCTGTCCCGGGTGGTTGCCGCATGGCTGAACCAGGTGCCGCTATTGGCGCCTTACAGCGACAGCATCAGCCTGGCATTCGTCGTCGCCGCCATTACCTATGTATCGCTGATTGTGGGCGAACTGGTGCCCAAGCGCGTAGCGCTCAGCAATCCCGAGCCGCTGGCGGCCTTTGTCGCCCGGCCGATGCGCGCCTTTTCCCGTCTGGCTACGCCAGTAGTGTATTTCCTCAGCACTTCTACCAACCTGGTAATGCGGGTGCTTGGCATCAGACCATCGGAGGAGCTGCCGGTGACAGAGGAGGAGATTAAAATTCTTATCGAGCAGGGCACCGAAGCCGGCGCCTTTGAAAAGGCGGAGCAGGACATGGTTCAGCGCGTATTCCGCTTTGGCGACCTGCGTGTATATGATTTGATGACGCCGCGGACCCAGATGACGTGGCTTGACCTGGAAGATACTCCGGAGGAAAACATAAAAATCATCACGGAGAGCGGCTATTCCCGCTTTCCGGTGGTGCGGGGCAATCTGGACGAAGTGGTTGGTGTTGTTTATACGAGCGACATTCTCGTCAGTTGTCTGGCGGGCAAACCAATTGACTTGGAAGCGTGTATCCGCCGGCCCCTGTTTGTTCCGCGTTCTATGCGCGCTTTTCGCGCCTTGGAGATGTTTAAACAACAGGGCGTCCACGAAGCCGTCGTGCTGGATGAGTTCGGTGGCGTGCTAGGGTTCGTCACACTTCATGATTTACTGGAAGCCATTATTGGCGACATGCCGCTGGCAGACGACACGGAAGAGCCGATGGCGGTGCAGCGGGATGACGGCTCCTGGCTGGTGGATGGGATGATGCCGGTGGAAGACTTCAAGGAAATGTTCGGTATTGATGAGCTGCCGGAAGAGGAGCGTGATCATTTTCACACCGTAGGCGGGTTCGTCATCTCTTATCTTGGCCATATCCCGGCCGTATCGGAACAGTTTGCGTGGGGCCGGCTGCGCATTGAGATCATCGATATGGACCGCGTACGGGTGGACAAAATATTGGTGACAGTGGTGGATAATGAGGCGGTAGAACAGCGAAGGGACCGGGCCTAGGTTAGCGGGCGCGGTCCCTTTTATAGCTATTCCAGAAGGCGCCGGGCGATGATAATCTGCCGGAAAGCGATGCCGGTAAGGAAGGCAACCGTCATGTCCCGGGTCGCCATTGTCACCGCCGCGATGATGATAACAACCGCCAGGTCCTGGCGGGAACGGACATCCTGAATGAGCAGGCCGTGTTCGATGCCCACGTAGATGAGCAGTACGCCCAGAATAGGATAAGGAAAGAAAGCGAAGACCGAGGTGCCAAAGTAGTATACCGCCGCGGCCAGAAGGATGTAAAACAGTCCGGCCAAAGCAGTGGCCATGCCTGTCCGGGCGCCGAAGCGGTAGTGGGCGGTGACGCCGCCGCAGCCGTGGCAGCAGGGGATACCGCCGGCAAGGCCGGCCAGCAGGTTAAAAAGCCCCATGCCGAAGGCCAGCCGGTTGGCGTTTACCCGGTTGGCCTGCCCGGCAAAATAGGTTTTGAGCGTGTTTTCCGTGGCAATGATGGCGTTGCCGAGGCTGAGCGGAATTTGCGGCAGAACAAGCAGCCAAAAGGCCTGGAGGAAAGCGGTGGCGGCGGGAAATTCAGGCAGGCGAAAAGCCGCCGGCCCGGCGGGCGTCAGTTTGGCGCCGAACAGGAGAGCCAGTATAGCGCCCGCGGCCACTAAGATGAGGGCGGCGGGGTATTTGGAGTGAGGTATGGCCAGGAGCAAGAGGCTGGTTAAGAAGATGCCGAGCAGCAGGCTGGCTGGCAAAGCAACGCCGAAAAGCGCCACCGTTTCCGCTGGGCCGCCGATAATGACCTGAGGGGATATAAACAGCTTAATGCCGCTGTCGATCAGCAGCAGGCCGGTGCTTAACTGGATGCCGCGGATTACCGGCAGGGGAAAGAGCTTCTTTATGCCCTCCATTACGGCCGGAACGGACAGCGCCAGGAACAAAAAACCGATGAGCAGCGCGCCGGCGTGGATTACCGCCGGGGCTAACTTCGCGGCCAGGGCCACGGTGCAGAATACTTTAAGGGGCTGGACGGGAACGGGCACGCGGTAGTACATTCCTGTTGCCAGGTAAAAGAGCCCGCAGGCCGATAAAGCGATAAAGGGGTTAACACTACCCGTGGCGGCCAGCGCAACGACAAGCGGCAGGAGGACGCCGATGTCAGCCAGGCTGCCGGCCAGTTCAAACCGGTTTAGCCGCATGACTTCGACTCGCTCCTGCCCCCGACAGTAACCATAAAACCAATCATATTTATACCTCCTTTTCACAGTGGGAAGGCATAGCCGTTTCCAACTATACCCCGTGGGCGCACAGGCCCAGGCCGGTCTGCCGTGGGACGCTGCCTTTAGGCGGACGGGCTCGAAGGTGTATTTCATATTATTATAGCATTATTATAGCGCGGGAAAAGGCGCGAAAACAATGAGTTTTGGGAAAATTTAACGGCAATAAATTTGCCGCTTTTTGGCAAATGCATTGACACCGGCCAGCCTTTTCGGTACGATAATAATGATTCGCTATAGGCGGATAGGTTTTACAAAGGCAATATGAAGGGAGGGATGGGTATGGACCAGCTGCTGCAGGTACTCTTGGCGTACGGCCTTATTGGCCTTGTCATTGCGTCCTTTACCGAATCCTTTATCTCGCCAGTCCTCCCCGACCTTTTGCTTATTCCGCTCGCTCTGGCCGCGCCGGACAAAGCCATTCTTTACGCCGTGGCAGCCACGGCGGCGTCGGTAGCCGGCGGCGTTATCGGCTATTTTCTCGGCGGCCGGTATGGCGTGCCACTGGTTAAGCGGATAGTACCGGCGCAACACATCGCTTCAATCCGGCGCTGGGTTACGGCCTATGGCCCCTGGGCCATCATCCTGGCGGCACTGGCCCCCATTCCCTATAAATTTGTGAGTATCAGTGCCGGTGTTTTCCGGATAAGTTTTGGCGTCTTTCTCCTGGCTTCCGTTGTCGGCCGGGCCAAACGCTTTCTGCTGGAAGGGCTCTTAATTTACTACTATGGGCCTCAGGCCGTTGACCTGATAAAAAAGTATTCCGATGACACCGTCATTGTTGTTTGCGCGGTCGTGATCGCCATGATCGTGCTCATCAGGCGGCTTAGATCAGCAGGTGCGCCGACAACTCCGGCGAAATAAAGTAAGACAAAACCCTGTAGCAAGGCTAATATGCTACAGGGTTTTTGCTAGCAATGGGTGACGCGCGCCTCACATTCGGCCCGCTTGGCATCGTTGAAGTTTTCCAGAGCACTCAGGTAGCCGGTGATGCGGCGGACGCGGCGGATCGGCGATTTTTCCACGGCCCGCACCACGATGCTGTCACCGTCCAAGGTGAGCTCCAGGCGGCCAAGGGTTTTGTTCTTGTCCTGCCAGAGTTTAATTTCTTCTTCGACCAAAGCGGTGATTTCGGCGGTGGTCAGCGACGGGTCGGCGGTGACGGTCACGCCATGGATTACCAGGTTTTCCATGGTAAGTCCCTCCAGATTTTTATTTTTATTATATATCAGGAATTAATATTGGTAAAGAATGAATTTCTCTTTTCCGTGACGCTACGACAAGCAGGGGAAAAGAAGAAACGGGTATAATATCTTTACTGACAAACTTTGCTCTTTTTCGCGCATGACAAAATGTTGGGAGGTCAGGGGAATGATTCGCGAGCGGCGCAGCAAAGAAAAACTGCAAAACTATTACTATAAATTCGTTAAGCACGGGGAACTGGATCCTAACGTTCACCCCTGGGTGGCCGAATCGTGGCAGCGCAGTCGGGCGGCGGGGGTGCCTACTGACCGTATGCCGCCGCTCAAAAAACTGGACAAGCAGGAATTAGCCAGGCGGCGGGAGCGGCACCGCGTGGCTCTCGCGTATTTGGACGGCCTCTTCCGGGAAATCCGGGAGCATTTTAATGTCTACAACCTGAGCCTGCTGCTCTTGGATCAGGAATGTTACGCCCTAAAAAGTTACGCCCTGCCCTTCTTCCAAATGACGCCGGGCGAACTGGAGGGGGCGCGGTTGACCGAGGCGGACATCGGGACGTCAAGCATCAGTATCGCTTACCGACATCAAACGCCCTTTCTCCTGTTCGGGCCGGAGATGTGGATTGCCGAGTGTCAGACCGGCGACGCCTGCTCGACGCCGGTCATGCCGGAGGGCGAGCCGGAATATGTTCTAACGCTTGTTTCGGTACAGCAAGAGGAGATTCCTTACGGGGCGGTAATGTCTTTGCTACTGACCATGAAATACGCCCTGGAAAATTACCTGCGGCTGGAGCGGCGCCTGGCCGTCAAGCGGACCATCTTGGACGCGGTGCCGCTGGCTGTTTACCATATCCTGCCTGGCGGCGAGGTGGCTTACACCAACCGGCTGGGCCAAAACCGCCTGTCGGTAATAACGCCGGAAGGGCAGGCCGGCGAGCCGCCTAACTTAAGCGATGTGGTCCTCAACTACCGCCACACGCCGCTCTACAAAGGCTTTCTTGGCATCCCGTCTTACAATAAGGAAGTTACCTGGATCACGCCGCAAAAAACGTACGAGGACATTACGACCGTGGTGCCGATCGAGCGCGATGGCCAGGTTGCCAGTGTGGTCGCCGTGTCCATGCCGATCGAAGATTTGCGGACCATGGTGGCCCATGCTGCCGGCTATACGGCCCGCTACAGCCTGGCGAGCATCGTCGGTGAAGCGCCGGCGATCGTCGCGCTAAAGGATAAGGCCACGCGGGTGGCCCGCGGCCACGGCCATCTTTTGCTGCAGGGCGAACCCGGCACCGGCAAGCAACGGTTGGCCCATGGCATCCACCAGGCCAGCCACCGTGCGGCCGGCCCGCTTATTGCCGTACGGTGCGCCGATATGCCGCCCGATCTGTTGGAGGCCGAACTGTTCGGGACCAAGGCGGGCGGGGATGAGAGCCGGCCGGGCAAACTGGAATTGGCCAATGGCGGCACCCTTTTCCTCGACGAGGTGGAGAAGCTGCCGCCCCACTTGCAGGCGCGGCTGGCGCAGGCGCTCACCGCCGGTCAGGCGGCCCGGGTCGGCGAGGATGTGCTTCGCTCGTTCGATGTGCGGGTCATCGCGGCTTGCGACAGTGATCTCAAACGGTTGACGGAAAAGGGCGCTTTTTTGCCACAGCTGCATGAACTGCTGGCGAAAACGGTGCTCCGCATTCCGCCGCTCAGGGCCCGCGCCGGGGACATCCCGCTGCTGGCCGCCCATATCATCGACGAACTGGCCCAGCAGCATAATCTGCCGGTCAAACAATTGTCGGAAGCAGCGGCTGAGCTTCTCATGTCATATGACTGGCCGGGCAATATTAAGCAGCTCCAGGGCGTGGTGGAGCATGCCTTTTTCCATACGGCCGGCCAAACAATAACCCCCGGCGATATCATTCTGCCGGGGGAAGTAGGGCCCAGCAAGGCCTGGAAAGAAGACCGCGAGGTATTCATCGAGGCGTGGAAGGCCGCCGGCGGCAATATCAGCCGTCTGGCCAACATGCTGGACGTCAGCCGGGTGACGCTGTATCGCTATTTGAAAAAATACGGCCTGGAACGGCAGTGACGGCTTCACTGCGTTCAGGGGGAAGGCAGCGGGGTAAGAGGAGCGTGAAAGTGCTGCCCTGACCGGGCGTGCTTTCGACCTGAATGTCGCCACCATGTTCATGCATGATCTGCTGGCAGATCGCCAGGCCCAGGCCGGTGCCGGTTTCCTTGGTGGTGAAAAAGGGGGTAAAGATCTGTTCGATAATGTCCCGGGTCATGCCGCAGCCGGTGTCGGAGAGCGCTATCTTTACCGTAACGGCGTCGGCAGAAACTGAGAGGGTTAGAATGCCACCCGGCCCCATGGCCTGGAACGCGTTGCGGCAGATGTTAATCAGCACTTCTTTCAGCTTATCGATATGGCCCTGGACCCATAACTCCTCCGGCGGCAGTTCGGGGCGGAGCGTTATGCCGGATAGGATCGCTTCGCCATACATAAAGGCGATAACGTCATGGACGATCTTCACGATGTTGAGCAGGGACAGTTGACGGGTATGGGGGCGGGCCAGGGAGAGGATGTCGCTCAGGATATTGTTGACATGATCAATTTCCTGCATGATCAAGCGGCAGTAATCTGCGGTAGTCGCATCGCCACGCCTGAGCGCCCGGGCCTGAATAAGCTGGGTAAACCCTCGTATCGACGTGAGGGGGTTGCGGATTTCATGGGCCGTGCCGGCGGCAAGCTGGCCCAGGGCGGCCAGCGTCTCTAAGTGGTGCATCCGGTGTCTAACTTCGCGGATGGGCGTGATATCCAAGGCGGCACTGATCGCGCCGGCAATGGTTCCCGCCTTATCGTAGAGCGGGGCCGTGCTAACCAAAAGGCGGCTGCGCCGGCCATTGTGGGGAAAGCTGATTTCCTCATCTACGAAGCGCCGGTTGCCATTGATCGTCTGTACCAAAAAAGACGGGTATTCAGGCATAGTATTGGCAAACACTTCCCGTACATCCCGGCCAAGAAATTTTTCCCGCGGATGACCGGCGAGCTCTTCCGCGGCCCGGTTGAAGATGGTGATGCGCAGCCGGTTGTCAACGGCCAGGACGCAGGCGGGAATAGCGTCATACAAGGCGGCGGGAATGTTCAGCGGGTCTGTCGGCTGGACAAAGGGCGGGGGGTTGGTGAGGAGATTTAGACAAAATGCTAATAAGTCCGAAGCTAATGGGCGCACGAAATCACCTGCCAATTATCAAATTGATTAACATATTTTTTATTATTCAACCATAGTGTAAATCCTCTTTTTTGTCAAAAAAGGACAAGGCCCGCGCTTTTTAGCGCGCCGGCTGTCGACGACTAAAGAAATGCGAGGGGACTTTGCAATGAGGCTGCGGAAAAAGCCCTGGATTAGTCAAGCTCTTGCCGAATATACCGATATCGTCTACCGCCCTCCCCTGCCCGACTTGCGCGGGCGCTGGCGGGAGGTTTTTGGCCGCACGGCTCCGCTTCACGTGGAGTTGGGTACCGGCAAGGGGCGTTTTATTGCCGGAATGGCCGAACGGGAGCCGGCCATCAATTTTGTGGGCGTGGAAGCCCAGCAGGATGTTTTGTACTATGCCGCCAAAAAAGTGCGGGAGCGGCAGCTAAGCAACGTCCGGCTGGTCGTTTTCGATATCAACAACTTGCTGGAACTGTTTGCTCCCGGCGAAATTGACCGCCTGTACATCAATTTTTGCGATCCCTGGCCGAAAAAGCGGCATGCCAAGCGGCGACTCACCCATAGCAATTTCCTGGAAAAGTACCGGGTAGTGCTGGCCCCCGGCGGCCAACTCTTCTTTAAAACCGATAACGAGAAACTGTTTGAGTTTTCCCTTAACCAGTTTGGCGCCATGGGACTGAAAATGGGGAATATTACCTTTGATCTGCACAATAGCGGCTATGAAGGCAATATTATGACCGAGTATGAGGAAAAATTCAGTTCCCAGGGGATGCGCATCTACCGCTGCGAGGTAACTTTTTAGCTGGATCGTCTTATGGTAATTTAACAGTTCTTCCCGGCGCGGCATAGAATGTAGTGTGAAAAGCAAAAGCAAGCGAGGTGTTACTATGTCACGCCCCTCTGTTGCCACCGGTGCGCCAGGGCTGCTGCCCAATGCGGAGGAACTGTGCTTCTGGCTGGATATTCTGCAGGAGCACGCCCTGTTTATTAAGCTGGGTTTGCCTTGCGACAAAACCGACCTTATTCGCGAAGCGGAATACTTTTATGACGAATTGGGAAAACTCAAGGCCCGTGTCGGCAAGACCGGTGATAAAAAATTTGCCGCGCTGGTTGAGGACGCGGCTTGCCTTATTGCCCAGTTTCACCACTACAAACACCACCTTGTCCACCTGGCGGTATCCTGCCGAATAGTGCCTAATTTGCCGCCGCTTATGCTTGAACATATGGCCCGCGAGGCCGAATATGTCCTGCGACTGCTTACGAAAATGAAAGACGGCAAACATGCCCTCGAACAAATGGCCAAGACGCAGGAAATGCTGTTCTGGGTCCGCGTCATGGAGGACCATACCTACTTTATCCGGGGACGGCTTGATCCGTCGGAGCGGATTATGATGGGGACAGTGGACGAGTTTTCCCAGGAATTTGACGAGCTCTATCTCCAGGCTCGCGATTTTGCCGGCCTGTACCACCATCATCACCATCGCCATGCCCATGGCAGCAAAGGCGCACATGCTTATCGCCATGATCACGGCGTCATGCCTGCTTACGCGCGCTTTATCAAGGATGTGCGCGCCGCCACGGTGCGGCTGCGGGACTTTAAGAAGGCGGCCCACCGGCTGATCGAGGAGTGCAAGCTGGTCAGCACCATCCCCGCTTTGTTGGCTGATCATGTCCGGCGAGAGGCCGACCATTTCCTCATGGTTTTGGCCATGATGGATAAAGGCATGATGGAATGCCCGCCCGATGAGGAAGAACCGGTTTGTGGCTACGCTGATAGCATGGAATGTGAGGACGATTTTGGGCCGCCGCCTATTATGGAGTGCGACGAGAAGATGCCGTGCGGCATGTGGGAAGAGGAAGAAGAAATGGTGGAGGAAGACGAAGAGGAATGTTTCGAGGATGAACTGCCGCCGGTAAAACCGCCCAAGTTCGCCTTACCGCCGAAAAAATTCAAGGAAATGGCGCCACCGCGCGAAGAGCCTAGTCTTGAGCCGGCGCCGACCCCGGAGCCCGTACCGCAGCCGGAGCCTGAGCCGCCCAAGCAGGTTAAACCGGCGAAATACAAATGGAATAACTGGCCGCGGCCGCTCGGTAAAGTTAAGGATTAAATAAGCAGAAAGCCCCTTTCCTGACGAAAAGGGGCTTTACCTAGGTTATAGGGGGGACAAGACCTGATGCTTAAGAGTTTTAGTTTTGCCATCCTGGCCCTGTTCTGCTGGGGAGCGGCCCCGTTATTCGGCAAGCTTGGCCTCGGCGGCCTGGAGCCGCTCACGGCGCTCACCATCCGCAGCGCTGTGGTAACAGGCCTGCTGGCATTGGCTGTGACCGCCGGGGGCAAGTGGCCGGCCGTTGCTGCCGCCGCCCCCCGTGATGTATTGTTCGTGGCGCTCGAAGGAGTGTGCGCCGCCCTTTTGGGACAGCTGGCTTACTACTACGCCCTCAAATACGGCGAGGTCGGCCGGGTTTCGCCGGTCGTTTCCGCTTTCCCGCTGGTGGCGCTCATCCTCGCGGCGGTGTTTTTCGGCGAAAAGATTACCGCCGGCAAAGCGGCGGGGGCAGCGCTAATTGTAACCGGCATCATTCTGCTCCGTTACTAGCCCCGCCAATGACCGCGAGGTAAGGGGCCAGCCGGTAATCGGCGGCAAGCGTTTGCGCGGCGCCTTGCTCAAGCGCGATCAGGTGCAGGCTGCCGGCGGTGCTGACGGCGGCGGCATAGCGGCCGCCAGGCAGCAGGCAGAGCGATGAGAGTGGCAGGCCAATGTCGATTGTCCGCGTAACGGTCAGCCGGCTTAGGTCAAAAATGAAAAGGGTTCCCGTGCCTTCACCCGCCACATACGCCCTGTCGCCTACCGGCGACAGGGCGGCGGCGCCGGGCCACATTGGCCCTGGCGGCAGCCAGGCCAGGCCTGGCGCTATGCCGGCGGCGCCATCGCGGTAGAGCGCCAGTCCTTTCCGGCCATCGGCGCCGGTAAACAGCACCAGTGTTGTTTCTCCTTGCCGGCAGAGGGCGGTTGGGACGCCGGGCAGCAGGCGGTCATACAGGAGGTTGCCGCAATGTGAAAAACAGGCCAGGATGCCGCCGGCTTCACTTTCCCAAATGGTATAAAGGCCGGTGCGGTCAACTGCCAGTCCCGCGCAGCAAGTGACAATGCCCGGCTGGCCGCAGCAGCGGATGGTTAAATCCCGGGTGTCCAGGCGGTAGAGTGTGCCGGACGGCTCGATCACCGCGGCCAGAGGGGCGCCGGGAATTAGGGCAAAAAAGGCGGGGTGCGGGATTTCAACGGGCAGGCGGTAAACGGAAAGAGACCGCAGGTTTAAGACAAAGAGGGCACCGGCGCCGCCGCTGCCGGCCATGGCCGCAAAAGCCCTGCTGCCGTCTTCGGTCACCGCAACAGCCGTGGGCGTAAAACCGTCCGGGTAAGCCATTTCGGCTGCTATAGCGCCGGACGGACCATGCACGATGAGGAGGGCCCGCTTCTCGGTATCGGCCGCCAGCAGGCGGAAGGACGGAATATCCATACCATCACCTTCATGCACAAATAATTAGTATATAATATTAAAAGCCGGGACGTTTGGTCAGTGGGCGGCCATGGGTATTTTTGGTATAATAGGGATTGATAAAAAAGTGGAGGTTGTCCATGCGGAAAATTGCGCTGCCCTGGTCCGGCCCGGTGGAGGCGATAGTATACATTACCCTTGCTCTTGGCCTTATTGGTACGATTAATATTTTCAGCGCCAGTTTTGTTAAAGCGGCGCAACAGTTAAACGATCCCTACTTTTATTTGAAAAAGCACCTCCAGGCGGCTGCTGTCGGGGTAATAGCCTGTGCGGTCCTGGCCAGGGTCGACTACCGGCGGCTGCGACCGTTTGCGCCGCTGTTTGCTTTGGGCACTATTGCCCTGCTCTTCGCCGTGCTGCAGGTGGGCCTGGTGGCTAACGGCGCGAAACGGTGGTTAAAACTTGGCATCATCTTTCAGCCTTCCGAGTTTGCCAAACTGGCGGCTCTGCTTGTAACCGCCGCCTTTTTGGGCCCGCTTATTGACCGCCGCCGGGCGGTGACCATTTTCTCCTGGCCAGCCGTGCTAACCGTGGCGATGGGCGCCTTGGTTTTCAAGCAGCCGGACATGGGGACAGCGGTTGTCATCGTCGCCCTATCGCTGCTATTGTATGTTTTGGCCGGACTACCGAGACGGGAGCTGATCCTGCTGGCCGTTGCGGGAGCCGGCGGCGCCGTGGCAGCTGCCATCGCCGCTCCTTACCGGGCACAGCGCATCGCCGCCTGGTTTGATCCTTGGGCACACCAGCAAGACGCCGGTTATCAAATTGTCCAGTCACTCCTGGCTATTGGTTCTGGCGGTCTGACCGGCGCCGGACTGGGTATGGGCGCGAGCAAGTTTTACTATTTGCCGGAGGCTCATACCGACTTTGCTTTCGCTATTCTCTGCCAGGAACTCGGCTTTGTGGCGGCGGCTGGAGTCCTACTCATGTTTATTCTCTTCGCCTTGTATGGCATGCAGATTGCCTTTCGGGCGCCTGACGGCTATGGCATGCTCTTGGCCACGGGCGCGACGGCGCTCATTGTTTGCCAGGCCGTTGGCAATATTGCGATGGTCAGCGGCGTGCTGCCGGTTACGGGCGTACCGCTTCCCTTTATCAGTTATGGCGGCACGGCCTTGATGGTAAATTTGGCCGCCATCGGGCTGCTCATCAGTGTCGGCCGGCAGGCGGCGGCGTCCCGGGGGTCGGCTGAGCCTAAGCCGGAGCCAAAGCGGTTGCGCGTTACCAGGCATCATGTTTAAAATCCCCTCTATCCGGGTAATACTCCTACTAAGAGAAACGGGTAGGGGGCTTTTTTATGCTGTGGCTTATCCGGGCAGGTGCGTATGCTTTGAGCGGTCTGGCCGTATGGCAGTTTATCCAAAGCGGCTTAAGTCCGGCGGACATTTTGCCGGTGCACCGGCAGCTGGCGCTAGATCCTGCCCACGGCATGATCTTCGGCGTTTGCGCCGGGTTTAGCAATTATACGGGCGTGGACGTGACGCTCATCCGGCTGGCCTGGGCCATTGCCGGGCTATACCGGGGCATTGGGCTTGGGTTTTATCTTCTTGCCTTCATTATTATGCCGATGCCCTCACCATAAGATAAAGCGGGGCTAACCGGCCGCATTGGCCGGTTGGCCCCGCTTTTTTTCGTTGGTAGTGTCACTATGTCGCCACTCGCCATAAGATATATTAGGTAATTTAGAGAGGAGGTTATTTTGTGGCAAAAGTTAAGAAACCCCGTTGGGTTGAGGGAGGCGAAGGCGCCAGCGAGTTGCCGGGCCGCAAAAAGTATAAAAAAACTTATATGTATACCGACAAAATGGAGGACGACATGACAGAAGAGCCTATGGAAATGTGCGAAATGGGTGAAATGGGTGAAATGGGCGGAATGGACGGAATGCACGGGATGCACCCCATGCACCACATGCATCACATGCCAATGGGCATGATGCTGGCCCATGCGTATGTTCCCTGGCAGAGCTATGAACAAGCGTTCAGCCCCAAGGAAGCGCTCATGAAAGGGACGCTGTTCCCGGAACTGTGGGGCGCATACCCGATTCCTGAGTAGTGGAGGTGCAAAACTATGGATTGTGAAAGACAGTTAGCAATGCTCAAAAGGGTGCAGGAAATGGAGTTTGTAGCCATTGAGCTCGGCCTGTATCTTGACACCCATCCTTGCGATGAGGATGCCATCTATGATTATAACTGTGCCATCGACCTACTGAAGAAATACATTAAGGAATATGAGGACCAATACGGACCGCTGACGCCAATGGCGAAGTCCAAAGTGCCCTGGCAGTGGGCGGAAGGGCCTTGGCCCTGGGAACTTTAATCTTGCACGGAAGGAATGGTGAATATGTGGATATACGAAAAAAAACTGGAACATCCCGTTAAGGTTTGCCGCCCGGACGTCAAGTTCGCCAAAATGGTCATAGCCCAGTACGGCGGTCCTGACGGCGAGTTGTCGGCGTCGCTGCGCTACCTCAATCAGCGCTATTCCATGCCGACCAGCCAGGCGAAGGCCCTTTTAACCGACATCGGGAAGGAGGTTTTAGAAATACTTAATTAAAACAAATAAAAAATGCAGAAAAAGTGGCAAAAGGCCCCCGCATATGAATAAAATTTGTAAATATATCAAAAAAGGGGGGCGAAAGGAGTGGTGCATAGAATTACGTTTGTCAAAAATGGAAAAATTTTGACGAATGAAGAAACACAAATAATTATATTCCAAAAATTGGAAGAAATAAAAAGAAAAAACAAGGAGGCGAAAAAAAGCGGAAAAGGAGATATATGTCTTAATGTTGAAGAATCTATACATGCCAAACGCGATGATTGAGGCCGGCTGGTGTTTTTCTGAACTTGAGCATCACATACTTTTTCACGTTTTTGCTCAAGTGAATGAGAAAAGTCAAGTTATCATGTTGCAAGCGAAAGATATTTTTGACGAAATTGACGATTGGAAATATAAGGAAATTAAAAAAGCGACTGCACGGCTAATTTCGAGAGTTATAATTGTAGAAGAAGATGGAAAGACTATCCAAATTCCACTTTTTCAAAAAGTAGAATATTCAGCAGGAAAAATTTACATTCAACTCGATAAGTATATCTCTGAAATGTTCCGGGCGATTAAGGCGGGTCGCTACACCAAAATACCTTTGGAAGAAATTGGAAAAATAAAAGGTAAATATGCACACAGAATATATATGCTCGCAAAGCAATATGAAAAAAAGAAAAATCGCGAAATCGCGATTGATAAGCTATGTTTTGCACTGAATATTTCTGTTTCTGATAAAGAGTATAAAACAATAAAAAGAGATTGTCTAGTTCCCGCTTACAATGAAATTAATAAAAAAACTAATGTGGAATTAAATGTAAAAGAAGTAAAAAACGGGAAAAAGGTTGAAAAAATCATACTTGAAATCAATTCAAAAGAAAAAACCGACCCGCGATATAATGAATTGCTAATGTATTTTTCAGAAAGTGAATTAAACGAATTAGTGGAAAAATATGGAATAGAATACTGTTACGCAAAGTATTTGGGTCTTAAAAAAGAAAAAAATGTAAAAAACATAAAAAACGAAGGGGCCTGGCTAAAACAAGCGATTGTAAATAATTGGAAAACAAGATACGAGGTAGAAAGCGAAAATAAAGATCGTAGAGAAAAAGAAAATGCAGAACGCGAGGCGGTAGCGCTAGCGGCGGCGGAAGTGGCGGCGACGACAACAAAGGAAAAGATAGAGCTATCCGACAGCCAAATACTGGAAATAAGAGAAAAAATAATGATAAATCCAGATTCGTTTGCCGCGAGGCGGTTAGCGGCAACAACGATCGAGCAAATACGTTCATCTCCGATTTTGATGACACTTATCGAAGAATATTTTAACACCCCCTCCTAGGGGGTGTTTTTTTGCTTCTGGAAAATCGGGGTTTTTTCTCACCTATGCCGGGGTTTTTTCTCACCTATGCCGGGGTTTTTTCTCACCTATGCCGGGGTTTTTCTCACCTATTGGAAAAATTTTACACACGCCGACTTTCTAGATTTGACGCGGGTTTGCGGGTTTTTTCGCAAAAAAACCTTCCATTTATATAAAAATATATAAAATATAAAAATATAAAAATATAATAAACACCACAACTATATATATAGCGAACTCAAAAAAAAGAATCCCCCCTAAAGGGGGTGGTTGTGGCGGTTTTTTAGCAGCCCTGGCAAAACGTGAAAAAGGGGGGATACCCCCCTTTTAACCCCCCACCGCCGGGAAAAAGAAAAAACGCTTGACTTTGCGAACAATCACTCGCGCTTGCACCCCGCAAACCCAACAAATTCGCGGCTTCGCTGGCTTTTTCAAAAACGAAAAACCAGCCGCACTGGCCGGCACTTTTCCACAGAAACCGGTCCAAAGTAGCGGCTGTCGAAACTGTCATTGCCTTGGCCGGCCAGCCAAACATGGCCGGCCGGGATAACGTGCCGGCCCGGGCCCGGCGTTGCTGGCACATCGCTCTGGCGGCGAAATTCTTCCCCAGCCACGACCACGGTGTCGCCGGTGACGACGTATTCATCACCTGCAACTGCGACGACTTTTTTCAGCAGCCGCGGGCGGCGGCCCCAGTCAAATACGACATAGTCACCCGCTGCCGGCGGACCAGCGGCGGCAATATATACGCCGGCCGGCGCGGAAGATGAAATATTTACCACCAGCCAGCCCGCGTCGCCAGCAAAGCCGGCCGCGGCCAGGACCAGCAGCAAGGCAGCGAAAAACTTTCGACGTATCACGAAATCAAATCACCGCCTAATCACAAAATTTTTATGATTAGTTACGCCGAAACGCTTGCGCCGCGTTTTTCACCGCTTGGGCGGCCCCAGTGCCTGCCGTCCGCGCCATCCGGCCGGCGGCAATCGTGGTTGAAATCGCACTCACGGCGCTGCCAATCGCCCCTTGGGTCGTGAGCGACGGCGCACCGGCAAGCAGTGACATGGCCAAGCCCGGCGCCTGCCAGGCGAGCAAAGCGACGGTTAGGGCCGTGAAGAATACATGCAGCATGTCGCCCTCATTTGCCGCGGCCGGCAGTGTCGCGTTCAAAAGAAGCGGCTGGGAAATTCCCACAATCGCGGCTAGAACCAGCATTTTCAGGCCGAGCGACACCACCGCGCCAATCGCCTTTTCGGCGAGGAAGGCAGTGCGGGAATGACCAGCGAAACCGATGAGCGCGAAGGCGACGGCGGAAATGAGGTAGAACTCGGTGTAGGTCAGAAAAACCTGCACGGCCACGAGGAAGTACGCGGCAAGGACGAGCAGGGCGCTGGCGACTGTCATGAGCAGTTTCACAATATTTGCCAGAGCCACGTCCATAATGGAAATTTTCCCCAATATGGGCTGGACAAGTTCATACCCTTTTTTCATGATGGCCGACGGGTCAATCCCCTGCGTCGCGCCGCCTGGCGCAATTTTTTCTGCGAACTGAAAACATCCCTGTATCCATGTATTTACCAAATATTGGTAATTATAGATGATAAAAAAGAAAAAGCCAAAACGGATAACTTCGGCTACCAGTAGGCGAATGTGGTCTGTATCATCACCTTTCAACATGTGATTAAGTGCAATAGAAATAGTTACGAGCGTCGCAAATATTCCCACAGCCACCGGCTGGATGGCGCCGGTAGCCGTGGCGAAGATGTTCGCAAAGTACTGCATCATTTCACTCATGCCCATATTTTTTACACCTCCCGGCCCGGCTGGCAGTAGCCGGGCCATTTTTATATTTACATAACACATTAACACGAATTATTTTGGCCTACAAGGCGGGTAAAAATTTGCGCAAAGGTTTTCTATCGTACCAGCTTCAGAAAAAAATTCCTGCAAAATTCTAGCGCAGCTGGTGAGGCTGTGAAAGCGGCCGCGACTGCTCGTTTTCGACAGCTCGCGACAAGTCAAACCATTGCGCCGCTGCAGCAGCAGCCGCGGCCCGCTCCTGGAGCTGTTGTTGGTACCAGGCCGCTTGCATTTGGTTGGCCTGGGACATAATTTGCCCCAATGCCATCATTTGCTGGGCCATGAGGGCGGCAATCTGATTGCCCGCCTGGGCGGCGGCCAGCGCCCCTGGCGCGGTGGCAGAAGCGGCCATCAGCGTCTGAAGCGCGGCAGATGTGCTTGGCAGCTGCGCTCCGATGAGCTGCTGGGCGCGCATGGCATCATAGATAGCCGCATTCGTCTGCGCCAGCACCGCTTGGGCGGCGGTGGAATATTGATCGGGACTGTACCCGGACCAGGCGGCAAAATCGGGGTACACCTGGGCCCAGGCGGCCTGAAAGTCAGCATATCCGGCCACGAGTGACTGCATCGTGGCAAAATTTTCCGCCAGCTGAGCAAGTGCCTGCTGCACAGCCGCCTGGCCGTATGCGCTGGCGGCGGCATCCATGTTGGCCAATTGGGCCAGCTCGGCCTGGAGCTGCTGGTTTTGAATTGCGATCTGTTGAACGAGTTTTGCCACCGCGGTCGGGTCGTACACCACCAGCGCCTCTGCCGGCCGCGGCGGGGCGGCGGCAAGAATCAGGAAGAATATTGAAAAAATGGAAAAGATTTTTTTAAACATAACGGATTCCTCCTTTTTCTCGGATCCAAAATTCTAAGAACGGCCTACCCGGACCGGTTTGGGCCAAAACCTCCCCTGCCCGCTGCCGGTCGGTGGCACTAGTAGCGGCTAGCAGCGCCAGCGCGGCCGGACCGTGGGCCAGCTCAAACAGTCGTCTACCGGCAGGCGATCGGTAATAATACTGCCGTTTCGGCACGGCGGCGGCAAGAATCTCAATTTCTCTCGCGTTTAGTCCTGCCGCGCGATAGAATTCGCGACTGTATTCGTCCATTGCCGAGGCATTCGGCAGGAAAATTTTGGTAGGGCAGTTTTCAATGATGGCAGCGGCGATAGAGGAAGTCGCGATGTCGGACAGCTGCTGCGTCGCGAACACCACGGCGGCGTTCCATTTTCTGAGTGTTTTCAGCCAGTCGCGAATTTTCGCAGAAAACGTCGAATCAGAGAGAAACAGCCAAGCTTCGTCGAGTATCAGAAGCGTCGGCACGCCAGTCAGCCGCCGCTGGATGTCGCGGAAAATAACCTGGAGTACGGCCGGGACCAACCTGGGCAAACCATATAGCCGCCCCAACTCATAAACGGTCAACCTGGCAGGCGCTGCGCCCGATCGCGGCGCGAATACGGCGGCGTATTGACCCGCTACGTAGGGCATGAGGGCCTGAACCAGGACCGGGTCCTGGAGGAGCGCGGAGAAGACGCCGAGGTTTTGGTTTTGCGCCGGCATTGTTCTGAGCTGCATCAGAGTCGCAAAAATGCGCTCCTTCTCCGCAGCCGTCACCGGCCGGGCCAGCTCGCGCTGCAGCACATCTATCAGCCATTCAGTTGCGAAAACAAGGTCGTCGTCAGAGAAAATCGCGAGTGGATTCAAGTTATACACGCTATTTGCAGCGCCTAGGTCGAAGAACGCGCCGCTCGCGGCGGTGGTGGCGACGAAGCTCGAGGCATCTTTGTCTACGTAGAAAACTTGCGAGTTCGGGTATTTCATGAAATTCGCCGCCAGGGTGGCCAGAAGGACCGATTTGCCTGAGCCCGTTGGGCCCACGATCAGCGTGTGGCCGACGTCGCCGACGTGGAGGTTCAGGAAAAACGGGTTCGACGAGTCCGTTCGGGTATACATCAGCGCCGGTCCGCGAAGGTGCTGATTTTCTGCGTCGCCTGTAAATATACTCGTAAATGGCGCGAGGTGGGCGAAGTTTAGGGCCGAGACCAGCGCCTGGCGGACATTCGCGTATATTTGTCCGGGAAGGCTGCCTATCCACGCTTCGACAGCGTTCATTTTTTCCTCGACCGCCACCGCCCCGGCGTTTCTGAGCGTCGTCAGTATTTTCCCCGCAGCCTGGTCCGCTTCCGCATCGCTGGCGGCAGTGACGACGATCGTCGACGTGAGGTATCCGAAATTCGTGTGGTCCAACGCCGCCAGTGCTTCTTCGGCGTCGTCGGCCCGGCGCAGCGCCTCCTGGTTTTCGCGGGCGGTTTCTGTTTGGGTAACGACCTCGCGGACGAGGTCGAGGACTGATTTTCTGGCCGCGAACCATTTTCGCGAATAGTTCGCGATAGCTTCTTTCGCTGCCCCGCGGTCAAGATGCGAGAAGCGTGTGACGTATCGAAATTCGACGTCGAGATAGTTGAGCACGTCGAAAATGCCAGGCTCCGTTTGCCCCGGCAGGCTTTTCACGCTTATTACCTTCAGCGGCTGCCCGCCTAGCCGCGGGGCAAAACCGGCCACAAAATCACAGTCGGAAAGGGTACAGTCGAGAAAAGTTGTCACGCCGGCCAGTCGCCGGACCGGGTGGTGGTGCGTGCTGATGCACGAATGAAGGTATGTGAGAAGATCGTCGTCGCCCAGGTCTCGCAGGGACACGATGTCTGCCAGCATATCAAAAATGCGGCTGGATTCGGTCTGAAAATGCTTCAGCCAGCGTTTGGCTGAATACGTTTTCGCCGGCGTGGTGAGGAGCCACCGACTGAGCCGGTCCACCCGCTCCGGCGGCAGGTACTGGAGTGTGAGAAAATACCGGGTTCGGTACTGAGAATACGCGAGTCGCTGCTGACGCTCGCGTTCGAGGACGACATATAGGTCGCAGGATGTGTCTCCCGGTGCCAGCGGATAGCCGGGGATGCGCTCACGGCGAGCCTCGATGAATGTATACCACCCGCTGCCCAGACGGCTGAAAATCAGGTTCAGCCGGGCGGCGTAGGCGGCCAGTTCGGCCGGCGTCGCCGCGGCCAGGTCAGGCCCGCGAAATTCTGCGCAGCGAAGGAAACTGCCGTCCTTGTTCAGGACTATGCCAGGGGCCACCAGCATGGCCCATGGTAAGAGGTCGGGCAGGTGGCCGTGGCCAGGTTTTCTTTTCGTGATGGGGAGGCGATACATTTTTTTCATCACCTTTTTCTTCAATCGTCGAAATCATATATCGAACGACCGTGTTGGCTATATATTTTCCTATATTTGGAAAATCTGATAAAAATTTTCCGGAAATTGGGTTCGTGGCGGGCGGCGATATAGCAAAAAACATGAAGAATGGCGCTGAGAATGAGAAGCGAATACGCGCCGGCCACCACGAAGGCCGCGCCCAGGCAAAAGTTCAAATAAAAGAGTTCCCGCGGCACGCCGGCGAGCAGCAGCGGCTCAGTGAGCGAAAGGAAAACCGGCACGCGCAAGTCTTCGCGAGAGGTGGGGGTCATATTGCCCCCACCGCCCGCAGCAGGTCAACCGTTGCACCGGCCGTCGCGCCAAACAGCGAGGACATGACCGAACTCGCGAAAAGCGCGATGGCCAAACCTATGACGGCCTGGAGCAGCCGCTTCGTCAGCGCTCCGTGGTCGCCCATGGCCAATGTGATGCCCGCGCCGACGATGACGATGAGGCCCACGAGTTTGGGCACCGGACCGGTGAGGCTATCCGCAATTTTTTGAAGCGGGGTTTCCCAGACCATACCCGTTTCGGCCGCAAAGGCGGTGGTAGAAAGAAGCATACAAAACACGAACATGAGAATGACTTTTTTCGACATTTTTCATTCCTCCTAAAATTTGGTGATTTATATTTGGATATAAACGAATTCATGTGAGGACGTAAGGCGTTTTTCGACTTCGATGACTTCGTTGATGCGCCGCCTGCCGGCGGCCTGGGCGATGAACACTACGACGTCGACCGCGTCGGCAATAAGCTGCCGCTGCTGGCCGGCCGAGGCCATTGCCACCAGCTGCTCCAGCCGTGTCAGCGCGGCCGGCGCGGAGTTCGCGTGGACGGTCGCGATGCCACCGGGATGCCCGGTATTCCACGCTTGGAGCAGGTCGAGAGCTGCGCCGTCCCGCACCTCGCCGACTATTATTCGGTCGGGCGTCAGACGCAGCGCCTGGCGCACAAGGTCGCGCGTGGTAGCGCTGGAGCAGGATTTTAAATATACCACGTTTTCACTCGATACCGCCAGTTCCCGTGTATCTTCTATCACCACGAGCCGGTCGCCGGCCGGGATTTCGGCGAGGAGGGCGTTCGCCAGGGTCGTTTTCCCGCTCCCGGTCCCCCCGGCGATGACGATGTTTTTGCGGCCGCGCACGGCGGATTTTAGGTAGCCGTAGTATTTTTGCGTCATCACCCGGTCGTCCAAATACTGCTTCAGTGTCCGTGATACAAAGACTTGTTTGCGTAGAGTAAACACCGGCTGTTCAACCACGGGTGGCAGGCACGCCGAAAAGCGGTACCGGCGGCCGGGGTAGTAGAGGTCGTCCAGCTCGACGCTGAGCAGCGGCTGCTGTTCGTTCGCCACCGTCCCGGCGATTTTTGCCGCCAGCCAGGCCAACTGAAGCCGGGTGGGGGCGTCGAGGACAATGTCCGTTTTCACCTTTCGGCCTTCGGCCAGGGCGAAAACCTCGCCGGCGGCGGAGTTAGTCATAATTTCTGAAACTGACTGATTTTCGAGCAGCTCGTGAAACGCTGCCGGCAGCAGCTGGCGAAAAAGGTCGTAGACTTCATTCATTCTTCTTTGCCGCCTTTTCGGCCGCGCGGCGGGCGAGGATGCCGCGGCCGAGATTCACGAGGTGTTGCTGGACATTTCCATTTTGCTGTACCCGCTGGCACGCCTCGGCTATGGCGCCCACGATGAACTCTTTTTGCTGCGACGCCTCCATTCCCATTACCACCTCGACCAAGCCGCCCAATTCGATGAGGCGGCGGGCGCGTTCGCGGCGTTCCCGCTGCTTCTGCGCGTATGTCAGCGCCCTCAGTTCTTCGGTAATTTTTTCCTTTTTTTCCAAGAGTTTCTGTTTCCGGAGTTCGATACTTTCGGGCATTTTTATTTCCTCCTTTTCTGGTAAAATTTTCTAAAAAATGGATCGTCAAAGTAGCGAATTTTCTCCGCCATGATCGGCGGCCGGTTCGCAATGAGAATGATTTCTTTTTCCCGGTCCAACGCCCGCACCTCGGCCGGATCAAGCAGCGGCCGGCCGGTTTCGCTTTCAGACAGACTTTGCCTCGCCAGCGGGCCAAAACCCGAGTAGGTCTGCGAATTCACTCGAATCGTTTGCCGTCCGAGGGCTTCGGAGATATGTTTTGCGGTCTCGGCGTCGTTCGGATTCGGTGCGTAGTACACCTGAACATGACAGTTGTCTAGCACTGAAGAACGCTGGCCATAGACGTGGTATATCTGATTCATGGACTGTGCCACGATCAGCGTTTTCACGCCGTATCCAGCAGTGAACCCGAGGGCCGACTGGAAAAATTCCAGTTTGCCGAGGGCAGGGAATTCGTCGAGCAGGAAGAGGAGCTGCCGGCGAGGTTTTTGGGGCGTTTCAGTCAGTCGCCGCAAAGCGATGTTCACGATCAGCCGCAGCAGCGGCCGCAATCGCGAAAGGTGAGCCGGTGGGATGATGATGTAGAGCGTGGCTGGCTGTGGGGCGTGGAGAAGGTCCGCGAAATCCAGATCGTTGGCGCTGGTATTGGCGGCGACAATCGGGTCCCGATAGAGGGAGAGGTAGCTCGCCGCAGTGGAGAGGACCCCAGACCTTTCGCGCTCATCTTTGGCCAGAATCTCCGCGGCCGCCTGGGCAGCCACCGGGTGCGGACTCGCCAGCATTTCATTCTGAATCGTCGCCCAAATGTCTGGCCGCGACAGCCAGGACGCCAGGCCGGCCAGCGTCGCCTGGCCATCACTAGTTGCCTTGAGGTGAAGAATGACACCAGTGAGCAGCGCGTGGCTGGTTTTCTGCCAGTGGTCTTCGAGGCCGGTTCCATGTGGATCAACGAGAATATCAGCCACCATCTGCGCGTCCTTCACTGAATTCTCGCCCGGCCTGACGGCGGCGAGAGGGTTCAGCCGACAGAGATGCGGATTTTGGCCCGGCATTTCGGCCGGCGCGAAGCGGTATATTTTTTGCTTCAGCCGCTTCTCGCGGTGGGCGGCCGTGACGTCGTAGTTTTCCCCTTTCAGGTCGTTTACGATCGCCGACCCCCGCCACACGGTGAGGGTCGGGATGATGACCCCCACGCCCTTCCCGGACCTGGTCGGGGCGATGAGGGCGATGTGTTCAGGTCCTGCATGCGCGAGTATGTGGCCGCCTTTCCGACCCAGCACGACGCCGGAAACGTTCTCCTGAATTAGGTCGGCGTAGTCTTTTCTGCTGGCCCATCGGGCCGAGCCAAACGCCGTGCTCCGCCGGAGTGACGTCCGGTACACTACCGCCAGCCCCACGCCGGCGAATAGCCCGACAAGGTATATCAGAAGACCGGTATCGAAAACGGCTGGCGCGGCCGAATACCAGCGCCAAAACCAGATGAGGAAGTCGGCGGGGGAAAATATCGCGAAGTCGAATGCGGTGAACAGCGGCGGCGTTGGCGGCCGGCCCAGCGCCGTAGCAACGTAGCTGGCGGCGGCCGAGAGGCCGAGAATATTGGCGGCGAGAATGAGAAGCGAGGGAACGAGAATTTTCTTCTGCACGCATTCACCCCTTTTCAAATCGTAATGTCTTTGGCCAAGACGGCGTTCAGGCGGTATCCAGCCCTGACAGTGATGGTCGGCTTCACATTCAGGTTTTTCTCGATGATTTTCGACATGGTATTTGTGATGGCGTCCACGGCCCCGGCCGCAGCGGCCTGGGCGGCGTCGCCTGCCTGCCCGGTGGCGGCTGCCGTGGCGGCGGAAACGATGGCGGAGAGTATGGCGGCGTTCACCGTCCGGTTCGTGTGGTGGTCCACTCGGTCCCTGAATCCTGCGGCACCGGCCGCGTCAGCACCGTAGCCGGCCAGGTTTACCTGCCGGCCGTCCGGCAGGATGATTCTTTCGAAGTCAATTTTCAGCCGCTCTTGGGCGTAGGCCAGGTCAGTGTCATATTTTCCTACCAGCCGCGACCCGGCGGGTATAAGCACAAAATTCCCTGTGCTTGAGTCGTAAACGTCTTGCGTGACCATCGCCACCACCACGCCAGGGGCGTCGCTCGAAATGGCCTGCATCAGCACGGCCGGGATGACCGTACCGGCCAAGAGTACGCGGCCGGTGGTTTCTACCGCTTGGCTGGCGGTGGCCTTTGCCTGGCCGGCGTCGGCACTGTAGACCATGATTTTGCTTCGTCGAGCGTCTTCCTCTGCTTTCTGCTGGGCCTGCTGCGCCTGCCAGGCGCTTTGGCTGGCGGCGAACTGCTGGACCTGCCAACTGCCTGTGGCCGGCAGGCTGGGCGGCGGAATGAAGGCTGGCGGCGTCGTCGGCATGGTCGGCTGCCGGACCGGCTGCTGCGGCAGGGCGGCCGGGTTCATTGCCGTCGGCAGTTGCCCGGCTGGCAGCTGCTGGCTTGGAATTTGAAGCGGCAGTTGCCCTGGTGGCTGTTGGGGCTGGCTTGGTTTTTTCTCGTCGGTTTTTGGCGTTTGCCAAATGGTCGAGATTTGCTGCTCCCGTTGTTGCGCGAGCGGTGAGCTGGAGCTAGAAGAAAATATTGAGTACCCTACGACACTGGTCACGCCGACGGCGGCAGCCGCAGCAGCCGCCAGGAGCCATTTTTTCACGCCGACATAGCGTTGGGAAAAATCGGGGTCGTCATATTCGTCGTCGCTTTCGTCGTCATCGAGGCCGTCGTCGGCGTATTCGTCGTCGCCGTCGGCGGCGTCGTCGGTTTCTACGTCGTTGTCTTCATCTTCGTATTCCTCGTCCTCGTATTCGTCCTCGTCAGCAGTGCGGCGGCGAAAACGGAATAGGTTCAGCACACTTTCACCTCCTGATCTTTATCTCACCCTTTACGTTTTCCCAAATAACGGTCAAGCTATCGAAAATATCGTTATCAATTACCAAAAATTGGTTTTTGTAGCGCGCATTCACGGCCACGTCTTTACCCAGAATTTTTGCTGCAATACTGGGAATTTCTGGGAAGTTAGGATTGAGCTCGATGAGCGTCTTTTTCACGCCGAAGCCGCGGATTCGGTATACGCCGGCCGGTTTCAGCCGCGGGTCGCCAGTGTAGGTGTAATCGCAAACGACGGCGTAGGTCCGGGGGTCGAGGTCGATGCGATTTTCGTCTTTTGCCACCGGGGCGGCGGCAGGGAGGACAACGTCAGGGTCATAGTTTTGGTCTGATGTTACGAGGTAGAGGTGATACCGCTCATTATTGGTAATTACTACCAAATCCGTATTTATGACCGACTGCGTTGGTTTTATGTAAATTACATTGTCAACTATTTCCAGCATCAACTTCGTTGAATCGCCGGCGAGGACGTTCCGCACGATAAGCGGTTGGGAAAACCAAATCTGTGTAAGAAAGCCTGGTTTGAGACAGATTTTTCCTTCGTTCTCGACCAGCCGGGCGGCAAAAGCTTGGGCGGGGAGAAAAAAGAGCGCCAGCATCAGAACCAGGAGGCGATGCATATTAGTTCACCTCCGCTGTCACTGAAAAATCAGTGACGACAAGGCCCAACGGGTTTCGCATGATTTGCGCCTGCGGCCACTTCGTTATGTCCATCCGCTTGAGCGTGATGATCGCGACGTACTTCTGCTGCTGTGCCAGCCCGCCTGTGCGGCTGGCCAGGCGATCCACGAAACGAACCTGATACGAGTCTTTCGAAAGCTGCGAAATACTGAGGATTTCAACGTATGCAACGTAGTCACGCGACAGCTGAGCGCGGCCGTCGATGACATTTTGAATTTTTTTTGCGACAGCGTCAGAAAGAAATGCGCGAACGTCAGTGATGTTTGCGCGATTCAATTCAGCGTCAGCGGAAATGGTGTAGATTTTTCGCACGAAATCGCTGAGGAAGTATGAAATCACCTGCGTCGACGGTGAATATGAATTTCGTGAGATGTCTACCACCTTCGTGACTTGACCGTCAGCAACTTCGGCGACATAAACGTACGAGTTCACGCTGCTGACGTAGTACACCAGCGCCCCGCCGAGTATTGCCGCGACGGCGGCGAAAATCAGTGCCGCATTGCGCCAGGCGGTGGCAACCACGACTACCTGGCCGACTCGCCGGTCCCATTCATTTTGCGCTGCTTTGTACCGGTCCATTTGCCCCTCCTTTTTTCACGGTTTTTAAAAAAATTCATGGTCAGAATTTCACCTTCTTTTTCTCGGTTTTTTGAAAATTCGTATGTAAAAAGTTTAGTTTTTTGTGTTCAAAAAACGCAAAAAATCAGTGCATTTTGGCAAATTCCCATTTTTTTAATTTCAAAAAAAGACCGGGCGATTTTCGCCCGGTTTCATTTTGATTTTTTTAAAAAATGGAGGTGAAAAATTACCCGGCATGATGGCGGAAAACCGATGTTTTCAAAAAAGAATGATGGATGAATTTCATCCGGCAGTTTTCCGTGAAAATGCGTGTTTCAGAGAAAAAGTACGCTGAAATTTTGCAATATACGGTTTTCGGTCAGTAGACTATCAGTAGCGTCAGGTCATGTAATGCTCACTTAGGCGTTTCTCACAGAGTGAGAAACGCAATTCGCCGCCTGGGACGGCGGCGAACTCAACTGCGTTGCCAAAAAACCGCGAAAAAAGGAGAAGAACATGGCTACCTATCACTTCGAGATGAAACCTGCTTCCCAACTCCTAGCTAGCGCCCAGGCAAAATACGAGTACATCACCCGCACCGGCCGCTACCGCGCTGGTCAGCGGAAAAATGACCTCATCCACGTGGAAAGTCAGAATATGCCGGAATGGGCAAAAGAAAACCCGGCCGAGTTTTGGGAGGCGGCCGACCGCTATGAGCGGGCGAACGGAAATACCTACCGCCAAATCATCGCTGCGCTGCCGGTGGAGCTCACGCACGAGGAGCATGTGGAACTGGTCCGCGAATTCGTCCAGAAACACCTCACCAACCACACAGTGACGTTCGCGATCCATGAAAACGCAGCTTTCCTGGCCACGGCGCTGGGCGACAACTTCGACGGGGAACACATTCTACAGAAAAACCCTCATGTCCACATCATTTTTTCGGAGCGCGTGAACGACGGCATCGAGCGGCCGGCGGAGCAGTATTTTCGCAGATACAACCCAAAACAGCCTGAACTCGGCGGGGCGAAAAAGGAACGCTCTTGGTCCTCCTTGGACCGAGCGGGAAAACTTCGCGAGTTGCGCGAGTCATGGACTGAAATCCAAAACCGTGCCCTGGAGCGGGCCGGCCATGAGGCCCGCGTCGACCACCGCACCCTGGCCGAGCAGGGCGTCGACCGCGAGCCAGAGCCTCGCATCCCTGTTCTCTACCTGCGGCAGGAGGTGCGGGAAGCGATTCGCTATGCTTGGACAGGCCGGAGTTTCGTCGAAATGGAAGAAAAACGGCGGGAATACATCCAGTCCCGCGGTGACATTCGCCTTCAGCTGATTTTCCTTCGCCGCCAGCTGGCCGGCGTGGAGAGAAGCCTCAGTCACGCCCAGGCCCAGGCGGTGGCCAATTCCCTCGAACTCATCGACCGCCGCGCCACCGCTCCCGCGCTGATGGCCATCGAGCAGGCCCCGGCACACATCCTGCGCCGATTGCCGGCGCACCCCGCGGCAGCAAGCCGCCTGCTGGCGCCAGAGCGCCCGGCGCAAGAGCGCCTCACGCAGTCGACATCCAGCCGCGTGGAAGGGGAAAGGCAGCCAGCGTCGCAAGCTCCGCAGCCTGCCCCAGAGCCAGCCCGGCAGCAGCTGGACCCGGCAAAATACTACTCGAAAGAGGAAATCCTGGCCATCGTCGAAGGACAGGTGCGACGGTTTGAACAGCTTATTTCCCAATACATGGAAAACGCAAAGAAACTGGAAAAAGAAAAAGTCAGGACAGACGAGCAATGTCGGGGCATTGCCCTGGCGCGGGCAACAAAGGGGATATACACAAAAGTCAAAAACCTAGAAAAAGAAGGAAAAGAGGACACAGAAGAATATCGTGCGCTGCGAAATCAACTGGGTGAAATGCTGAAAAAGCCAGCGGTTCAAAAGAAAGCGCTGGAAGTGTTTTCGCGCGTGCAAGCTGACAGCCGAGCTACACAAGAATTAGTGATGGGCTACATAAACAGCATAAAGCTGTTGGGCGAGTCTACTGCGAAACTGCTGGCCATACGGGAAAAACTGGTCCATGCCGATGTCCAGATCAGCCGTCAGGTCCGGCCCCACGACGTTCTCCAGAGCCTCTCGAAGGCCCTGGAAAAAGCAGAAGCCGGCCGCAGCCAGGGCCGCAGCCGGGTCCAGGTCCGACTGGGCGATGACGACGACCGGCGACGTGGGCATGGGCGAGAGTTTTAATCACATTTTATTTGTGATTAAGCATATCATAGCCCAGCAGTTTCGGGTCTACGGGTTTCTTTACTTTCACCTTTTTTATATTGGCGGCGGCCGTGGCGATGGCATCGGCCAGGTCGCGGTCGCCAGCTAACACCGCCAGCGTTTCGGCGTGTTCGAGGTATGCGGCGACATCTTTTTTTACTTCTTCAGCTTTTGGTCGGTCCAGCTCGTCAATTTTAGCTGCCAGCCTTTTTGTTTCGTCATAATCAGAAATGTAATTAGACAGCTCTTTTTTGGCGGTAATGGGGTCGGAGGCAAGATAGATACTGGTATTGACCACCCGTTTTGTATCTTTGTCCCACCGCGACGACTTCAGATAAAAGGCGTTTTTACGTTTTTCAATATACATAATCACACCTCGACATATGATTATAAATTAATCATAATATATTTTGTGATTATATGCAAGACAAAACAAAACACCTGGTTGGCCAGGTGTTTTAAGGATTTATTTTATATATACCAGCTATACCTGCAAAGAATTTATCCATGCACTTATTTGTAGCTTCAACGGTAGCGTGTTTTGGACTTACTCCTCCAAAAATGCCTATTGTTACGGCAGAAGATGAACCTTGTTCAGCTAAAACTTGATTAAATACGTATTCGCCTTTTTTCACATCAACATATTTAGCCTTCATGGCTAAGTCAATTTTTATTTTGCCCGCACCTACGCCAATTCCAAAACCGCTTGCGCCAGCTTTAATCGGTTCTAATGAGAAAAACATAATATAATCGGCGTCAAACTTTTTGCCGAGAGCTATTAGTTCATTTAGAACAGGAGCATCATAATTCTCGAAAGGGAATTCTTTAACCGTTTTATCAATTTTTTCGCCTTTTAATAATATAAATTTGTCGGCGGAAAATTGTTTTTCAACCCGCTCATTTATAGTTTCTATAGCGGCAGTACTGTATTTTTTGTGTAGTCCTGAACGATCAACTATAGGCAAAAAAACAACTTTAGGTCGGGTATCATCTTGTTGATTAAACTTAAAATTAAAGTTATATTCATCAGTAGTTGGGTTTGCATATACAAAATTTGTCAAAAATAATAAACATAATAGTGCAATCAATAACAGTTTCTTTTGATTAATTTGATTAAAAAGATTCATGTCACAATATCCTCCTTTTCACTGTTTTGATTTAATTTTTTGTTAGCTTAAGCTGTCTATAATTAAATCCCTCCCGTTTTTAATAGTCTTAAATAATTTTATTTTTCAATAAATCTAGTTTTTTCCTGCAGATATGCAAAAAAAATTAACGTAGTTACCCAGATAAAGCCGCCAATGTGTATTAGAAACTTTCAAAATAAAAATCTCTGGGGAATTCCCAGAGATTTTTAGCGCGGCTGGGGCAGTACATATTGCCCCTGCTGCTGCCTCAACTCCGCCTGTTGGCGATCCCGCTCTGCGGCAATTTTCTGCAACCATTCCTGCCGCTCCTCGGCAATTTTTTGTGGATTTTTCCATTTTAAGCCGGGCATGTCAGGGTACTCGTATTCCTTTGCTTCCCTCGGCTGGTCGGGGTCCACTAACATGGGCCGGAACTTTACTTTGTCAGTGTCTACCGTTACGGTCGCCTCAACCTCAATGATGGTCTGCTGCCCGTTTTGTACCGGCGTTTCGATGCGATCACCGGCCTGAACGGGCTTATTTCCACCACGACCACCGCCTGGCGGGATGGGGAGTAAATTCAGATTTCCCGCTCCAAAATTCAGGATATGGAAGTTGCCCACGCCTGAGTGGATGGCTCCTAAACCAGCATTAGGAGCACTTGGTGCAATCTGGAAACCGGTTTGCAGCGCAGTGCCAACCATAACCATCACGACCACCGACACAAAAATTTTAAATATGCTTTTTTTGCCTGATCTGTCATGGAAAATATAAGTGTAAAATAATTCCAAGCAAATCACATCCTTTTGTCTACTTAGGAATAATTTTAGCTGTTTGGCGTAGTTAAAAACAATTTTTGATTTAAAATTTCTTTTACGTTTTTAAAAATTTTACCGTAACCGTTTTGGGGATAATTTTTTCGGAATTCGTATTTTTCAAGAGAAATAATCATTTTATCGTCAAAAATATATCCTTTTTGGCCATTTTCGTAAATTTTCATCGTATCACGAGAAAGGATCAATTTTTTACCGTGATTTGTAAACTTTCCATCTTCCGAGTAGTGGAATACAACTACATCCGCCCCAATTTTTTTCGCAATATACGTGGGGGCCGGATTTTCACGAAAAGCGGCGCAAACTAACGAGTAGTCGAGAAATTCGTATTTTTCGTCAGATTGTTCGCGATAAAAGCCGGGGAAAAACTTTTGCGCCCGGTCGTGGTCGGCCAATTTACCGCGATACAGAGGTACAAACGCAATTTTAATTTTTTGCGCCTGCACTGCCTGGGCGGCCTGGTCCGCGACCGGCTGCCCCTCCTGCCCCAAATCCGGGGCCGCCAGCGCCGGAGCGGCGAAAACCAACGCCAAAACCAAAACCAAAACTAAATTAAGCATTTTCCTCATCATTTTTCCACGCCTCCCTAACTTTTTCGGCGAATTGTGAACTTCCCATTTTTTGGAGCGCAACCAATTCGGCCATTTTAACCTCTCGCGGTTCAAGGCCGAGTTTTTCCGCTACTTCGGCTACTGTGGCCGGCCTGGCACCGGCCAGGCCGTACCGCATTTTAACAATTTGCGCTTCAATATACGAAAGATACTCATCGAGTGCTCGACACAAACTTTTCTGAGCTTGCATCCTTTCACTTTCAGAAATTTTTTCTTGAAAAATTTCATCAATTCGCACCTTACCATAACCTTTCAAAGTTAACATATAAAGTTAACACAGTTATTTTGAGCTATAAAGCGGTCAAAATTTGCGCAAAGGTTTTCTATCGTGCCGACTTTTTTTAAAAAAATCTGAGCAATGCTAGACGGGTTTTTAGCCATTTAATAAGATTTTATTAAACTTCTCACGAAAAGGTTTTCTGATTCTTCCATTTATCACCATCCAATCGGCAAGCGATTCTAGCATCCGTTTTTTTATTGCCCTTTTTGATTGTGTTTGATTTTCAGCAACCGCGTCATGAACAAGTTCAAGCCAGCCCATTGCATCCATGACAGCTTCTTCAAACGAATTGGCGGGGGAAGGTATCGACCCAACCGAGTCGTCGGAGTACCACTTATTTTTTTCGGCGTCATAAAAAACAAAACTGAAAAAATCGTCGTCGTCGTAAACTTTAATAATATTTTTTTGGTCTCCGTATTCAATACTCTCAATGTCTGCCCCATATTTTTTTACCTTTTCCATTTCTACCTTTTCCATTTTTTAAAACGCTCCTTTCATTTGCAATTTTTTGCAACGCAGTGGTTAAAATCATATGCATTTCTTGATATGTCAAACAAACAAATATTTTTTTTCGTCGTACACAAGCAAAGTTACCACCTTCCTTTTTTAAACATTACATTACTGTTTTGTTTAAATTATACCATAAAATTTTCGAATTTTCTACTGAAAAACGTAAAAAACTTCGTCGTATGACGAAGTTTTTTAAACAAAATAATATATTTTGTTATAAAATTAGTTTATAATAAGAGAGGGAAGGGGGGGATAGAAATGCTGCCAGTTGCGGCAAATAAAAAAGCGCTAGCTATGACGATAAATAGAAAAATACCGAAATATTTTACACTCGACGAGGTTCGACAAATCCTAAACCCGCTCCAAAAAGAAAAGAATTATCGTGCTTGGTTTTTGTTTTTATTTTTAGTCAGAACGGGAGCGCGTGTGTCTGAAGCGTTAAGAGTTCGAGTCGCTGATATAGATTTTTCGAATAAAGTAATTTCAATTCAAACGATGAAGCGGCCGGGCAACCCGGTCCGAAGCGTCCCGATTAAAGACGATTTTATCGGCGCGATCGGCGAATATATCGCGCGTGAAGGGTTATTGCGAGAAAATAAGTTATTTAAATATAATAGGGTAACTGCGTATTTGTACGTGCGAAATCTCTGCCACGCCGCCGGCATCATGGACGACCGGGCCCATCCCCATACCTGCCGGCATACTTTTGCAATTATAAATTTAGCCCAGGGCGTGCCCGTCACGGTTGTTCAAGAATGGCTTGGTCACGCAAACATTCTCAACACGCTCATCTATACGCGAATTCTCGCGCAGCATAGCAGGGGATTTGCCGAACAGGTGAATTGGTGAATATGTCAAGAGTCTGTGAAAATGTCACCTAAATTGGTCTATGAAAATGTCACACTTGTTGTATTTTGTAATCAACCCAGGTCTGGATTTTAGACTTTCTTCTGGCCGCGGTCAAGGATAAAAGCTACGCTCGCCTGTTAGGCGTCCTTGACCGCGGCCATCGAAAGTCAATGTTAAGGTTGAAGGGTTGATAAATACTCCTTTTTAACCCAGTACTTCCGTTTTCGTGCGGTCTGGCGTATAATTACTTCCGGTGTTTGGTATTCGGAAGCCCTTACGCCAAGGGTGATCCGGGGCAGGCCGCCGTGGTGTAGGA
>NZ_FNBU01000018.1 GCF_900102435.1 Sporolituus thermophilus DSM 23256
ATTCAAGGATAAAGAGTATTTTCCGGAATTATTATTTGACAATGCTGATATTGTAAACAGGATTAAGAATCATCCGATGGCTTTATGGAAAATCAGAGTACAGTTGCCACAGGGACGGTTATCGTAACCTGTGAGGTCTACTGTTTCCGGTAATGGCGGGGTCTACCATAGAAGAAGGTAGCCACCTTCTCAAAAAGTGATATAGTTAAATATAGACGAGGGTGTGGCTCATGGTGTTAGTTGCTCACAAATGTGAGCTAACTCATCTCTGAAATGCCGCCCTCGTTTATTTGTTATCTGTGACGTTTGTCAAGGGCAATGAAAAATGACCCTTTTGGTGATCGCGGGGGTCACGGTCGCGGGGGTCAGGCTTGACTTGTTTAAAAAATTGACTTATTTGCGCAAAGCGGAAAGTGGACAGTGGTAAACGGAAAGTAGGGGCGTTGATGCCGTTATGCACGATGCCGACATAAAGCGCGGCGAAGTCACACAAAAAGCGCTCGAACTCATCGCCACTGTCGACGAGGCATTGGCGCACATGGACAAGCAGCTGACGGAACTGCGGGTGGAAGACTTCTGGCCGCTGTTTCGCGACTTTTTGTTGGCGGTAGCCGCGTTGGCGGATAACTGGGAGTACTATGTCACGTCAGACAGCGACCGTCAACGCATTGTCGAGGCGACCCGCGCCTTCGCGGCGGCGTATGATGAATTTGACAAAATCGCCGCGAGCGGCCAGGCGCCAGCTATTCAGGCAGCGCTCAATGACCGGCTAGTGCCAGCTTATCAGGCCTGGAAGGCGGCATTATTTAATAGCTAGTTGCCAGAGGGACGGTTCTCGTGACAATGTTAAATATTTCCATAAAAAATTAAAAGCCCGTGGCTGCCGATTAAACGCGGTCATGGGCTTAATTGTTGGACAATGGGGACGGTCCTAAATTGTCACATCGTGCTTGGCGGAGCGGACCTGAGCTGGCGGGCATTAAACGAAAAGTACACAGTTTCATATTAGCCAAGCCGGCACATACCAGTTATTTTCATCAATGGGCAGCAGATCGTTTGACAGGCATATGACGCTTCCGGGGCCGACTTTGAGCCCATACTTGTGCAGGATTTCAAAGTTTTTAACCGCGTTTTTGCTCGGCCCGGCGCTCTTTTTTATTTCTATGGGGTAGAGAGTATCGTTTTCGTTGATTATAAGATCAATTTCCCGTTGATCTTTATCCCGATAGTAGTATAACGGCGGTCTTCTTCCGGCATTTAAATAACTTTTTACGATTTCGCCGACAACCCAGGTTTCAAAAAACGCACCGGACATTGCCCCGGCTTCTAGGGCCTCGGGCGAAGTCCACCTGGTCAAATAGGCACATAGCCCGGTATCCAGAAAATACATTTTTGGCGACTTGATTAGTCGTTTAAGGGCGTTATTGAAATATGGCTCCAATAAAAAAACTACGCCCGAGGTTACTAGAATGGATAGCCAGTGTTTGGCCGTGGGCGGACTGATGCCGACATCTTTTGCCATGTCGGCATAATTTACGATTTGACTTGTTCTGGCGGCAACGCAAGACAAAAACCTAAAAAAAGCCTGATCATCTCCTACTTGCGTCAAGTCTCTTATATCCCGCTGCAGATAGGTCTGTACATATGAAGAAAAAAATATTTCGACGCCGGCGGTTTTGTTGGCGTAAAGGGCCGGCATGCCTCCTTTGAAAATCCTTTCGAAAATTTGGCCAAGCTTTTGGGGTTTGGCCAATTTTGATTTTTTTATTAGTTCATTTGGTTGGGTTTTAAAGGGCGAAGACGGTCGGTTGGTTATTTCGCTGTTTGAAAGTCCAAGCATATTTAAAATTCCTACGCGTCCGGCAAGGGATTCGCTTACGTTTTTCATTAAATGGAATATTTGCGATCCTGTGAGCCAAAAATCACCATTTCTTCCGTTTTGGTCAACGTACATTTTTATATACGTTAGAAGTTGGGGGGCATATTGAATTTCGTCAATAATTACCGGCGGTTCAAACCTTTGCAAAAATAAAGCAGGATCCGTTATTGCCAGTTCCCTGATCAGCGGGTCGTCGAGGGTTACATATTTTCTTTTGCTGTCACTTAGTTTTTTCAACATAGTGGTTTTTCCGACTTGCCTGGGTCCTGTGATCAATAGGATGGGGAAGCTGTTTTGTATGGCAAGTACCGTTTCTTCCATAGCACGGGTTATATACATCACTTACCAGCTCCGACTTTTTTAAAATCTAATTTTATTTTAGCCGAAAAAAGTAAAAAGTCAAGACAACGGAGGGCGAGACAACGGGGGGACGACGGCAATACGGGGTAAGTGCCTGAAGCGCATATCAGCCATGTATTATCGGCGCGCATGAGCAGCCGGCCGATGGGGTGGAGCCGAGAAGGCGCCAAGCATATGGCATACATACGCGTATGTCAGGCAAATGGTCAGTCAGTAGCCGAGGAATATCTAAGACAACAACGCACAAATTGTAGAATTGAGATAATGACAACAAGCCCGGCAGAAACTGTAGAAGTTGAACGGCAAAAGAAAACAAAGGCAACCTGCGAAACACATGACAATATTCCTGTATTAAAGGGGCCGAAAAACTTCTTGTATAAGTCCTTGCGGGAGCTTTCGCTTGCCTATGCCTAATATTATGTTAACTCACCCGTGATGGTATGTCTTGTAAAAAAATCCTACAATGTCTTGACACTATCGCTAGCAGTTAATCAGTATATTTGTTTTTAGTTTTTTGGTATAATGAAATTAGGAGAGTGAGTAGCTTGTCGGTTATTGAAGGTGACTTGCCTGGCAGAGCCCAAAGTTTGGTTGTAGAGTGGGCGACGAAAAACCATGAAGCACTGTTAAAGATGTGGCAGACTCAAGAGTTTCAAAAGCTTGATGGCCTTGACTAGGGGGGAGTATTATGGTACCTCGCATCAAATGGGTTCAGCCTTGTGAAGAGTTTGTTTTGAAGGTTGCATTTAATAATGGTGTAGTAAAAATTTATGATATGAAGTCTAAGCTTGATGAACCAAGGTTTTCTGCTTTAAAGGATAAAGGGATTTTTCGTGCGGTTCAAGTAGATGGCGGTGGCTACGGCGTAAGCTGGAATGATGAAATTGATTTGAGTGAGAATGAGCTTTGGATGAACGGTAAAGAACTGAATTGAACAGATCATAGTAGATTGTCAGAGGGACGGTTCTCATGACAATGTTAAATATTTCCACAAAATTAAAAGCCCATGGCTGCAGATTAAACGCGGTCATGGGCTTAATTGCTGGACACCGGGGGCGTTGGACAAAGGGGGGACGACGGCAACACGGGGTAAGTGCCTGAAGCGCTTGGTGCGGCTTTGCCGGTTAATACAGCTAGATTATGGTATAATATAGGTATGAGGTATGAAGTATGAGGTATGAAGTATGAGGTAGGCGAACCAAAGAATAAATAAATTAGCCGGCCTTTTATACTGGCCGGCGGGAAAGGGTACGGATGCGCATTTCGTGGTCGCCGGTAATTTCGGCGACCGATTTTATATTTTCGTATAAGTCGTCAAGTTTGTTGTTCATCAGCCGCAGCAAGTGGTAGACGTCTTGTTGCTGGATATTGGCATAATGTTCGAGTTTGGCGTCTAATTGGGCGATATCGGCTTTTAGTTCGTTTTTGACGGCATCGATTTTGGCATCAAGTTTTTCGACCCTTGCATCAAGGTTATCGACCCTCACGTCTAGGCTTTCTACCTTGGTATTGAGGTTGTCGATTTTGACATCAAGCTTTGCGATATCGTCTTTGGTGGCCATGTTGGCGATGTCGTCCTTGGTGGCCATGTTGGCGATGTCGTCCTTGGTAGCCATGTTGGCGATATCGTCCTTGGTGGCCATGCGGGCTTGCATTAGCGTTATTGTTTCCTGGATTGTCGCAATCGTTTGCTGCATTGTAGCCATGTTTGCTTCGGTTTGGTTGAAACGTTCGACAAGCTGTTGTTGCCCAGCAAGCAGCTGTTTTAATAATTCTTCCATACTTACCTCCTGCTTTGCGGCATAAGCCTGATTAACTACGGTCTTGGGTGGCGGTACTCAACTAGGCCTATAACTTAATTATACAACTGGCATTTGCGCGGTTAAATAGTAATCTTCGGTGCGCCGCGGAAGGCACCGGATAATATTTTGGCGCCGCTACCGCTTGGTGTAACCTTGTCGGCTAGTGCAGCCAGTTTATGGTATAATATGGGTAGGGATAATAAAAATATAGGACCAATATTGCTTTGTCAGGAGATAAGGAGGGCGGCGATGGCGGAAGGGACTTTATATACCATAGGGTTTAGCCAGAAGAGTGCGCGCCAGTTTTTCGGGTTATTGATGGATAATGGTGTCAAAAGGCTTATTGATATTCGGTTGAATAATAACTCGCAGTTAGCTGGCTTTACGAAAATGCCTGATCTTGAATATTTTTTAAAGGAAATTGCCGATATTGAATACATTTATTTACCTGAGTTTGCCCCTACCAAAACGATTATGGATGACTACAAAAACAAAAAAATTAATTGGCGTGAATATGAAAAGCAATATTTGGCTTTGCTGGTCGAGCGGCAGCCCTTGGCCAAGCTTGATGCAGCAATTTTTAATGATAGTTGCTTGTTGTGTGCGGAAGCTTCCGCCCAGTATTGTCATCGCCGGCTGGCAGCTGAATATATAACAAGGATGGTTACTGGTTTATCGATTGTGCATCTGGGTCAGGCTTGACTTATTTTATGGCTTATTTGCCGCTGATTGGCCAGACGGTGAATGTGGCATAATTAATTTAATAAGGAAGATTTGGCGGCAGGAGGGAACGCGGCTGTGGCTCAAGCAAGGCTGCCGGAAAGGATGAAACGGCTGTTTTGGGATGTTGATTTTGCTAGTGTCAACTGCCATTTGCACCGGGATTTTATTGTCGAGCGGGTGCTTAATATGGGCGACATGGAAGATTTGGCCTGGCTGTGGCGCACGTTTACGGCGGCGGAGATTTGCCAGGTGGTACGGACCAGCCGACGGCTGACGAAAAAGACGGCGCGCTGCTGGCAGGCGTTTTTCGGCCTGGCGGAGGAGGAGATGGCGTGTTTTGGCAGGTACTCGACGCAGATCGACGGGATTTATTAAAGCGCCTAGCCGCGGCGTTGCCACTACCAGGCAGTTATCTTGCGGGGGGCACGGCGCTGGCGCTGCTGCTCGGTCACCGGATGTCGGAGGATTTTGCCTGGTTTTGCCCGTCTGACTTTGACCCGGGGGCGCTGAGCGACTGCTTAAGAGCCTGACCTATTTCGATGACGCCGAAAAAGAGGTCATGCCAATGATGCTGGCAAGTTGCGACTGGGAAACGGTAAAAGCCTATTTTGTGCGCGCAGCAACAGCCTTGATTAGGGTCAGGCTTGACTTATTTTGAAAATTGACTTATTTTGGCGGTGCGGTCGGGAGAGGAGGATGGTGCATGGCGGCGTCGCTCTTGTATGATACGGAAAAACCCTGTCCGGTATGTGAAAAAACCTTCACGGTCACCAGAGTGCGCAGCCGGTTGGTGGTGCTGCGGCAGGACAGCGATTTTTGCACTTATTATAAGGATATCAACCCTTATTACTACGACATCTGGGTGTGCCCGCACTGCGGCTATGCCGCGCCGGAAAGCTGGTTTGCCAGCCTGCCACCGGCCGGACAGGAAAAGGTGCGTGCTTTTTTGCGCGGGCGTGAGGTTAAAGTAAATTTTGCCGGGGAGCGGACGCGCGAGCAGGCAATAGCCACCTTCAAGCTGGCGATATTCTATGCCGGCCTGATCGACGCCGAGCATTCTCGCCAAGGCGGGTTGTGCCTTAAACTGGCCTGGCTGTACCGGGAAGCCGGGGAGACGGCAAGTGAGCAGGCCGCGCTCAAGAAAGCATTGGAGCACTACGAGCAGGCTTTGTTCCGGGAACGTCTGCCTGCCGGCAATATGTCGGAAATTACCCTGATGTACCTGGTAGGGGAATTGGCCCGGCGCACCGGAGATTACGACAAGGCGCTTAGTTACTTTGGCCGGCTGATTAGCGACCCGCGGGCCAAGATGGAAAAGCGCGTGCTGGAACTAGCGCGCGAGGCTTGGCATGAGGCTCGGGAGGCCAAAGCCAATGGGCCAATGAGGGACGGTTCTTGAACTTGAATGGGTTGCCGATTAAACGCGATCATGAGTTTAATTGTTAAATATAGGTGACGGCCCTAAATTATCACATCGTGCTTGACAGAGCGGACTCGAGCTGGCGAGTATTAATGAAAAAGTACACAGTTTCATATTAGTCAAGCAGTCACATACCAGTTGTTTTCATCAATGAGCAGCAGGTAGTTTACCAAGCAGTTGACGTTTCCGGAGCCGATTTTATAGGCTAGATAAATCAAGGGTCTGGGATTTTCGTGCGAGTTAAATAGATGCAAAAGCAAGTGGCTTGTCTTAGCAAAAGATGTTATATTAGAAACAGGATTTTTGCGTAGGTGGGGAGTGGAATGGAGGAATTTTTAAAGAAACTGTTGGAAGGTCAAGAACAGCTATTTGAAGGTCAAAAACAGCTGTTTGAGGGGCAAAAACGGTTATTGGCGGAAGTGGGTGACATAAAGACACAGCTGAAACATATCGATAACCGGCTGACCAAGGTGGAAGAACATGTAAGCAGCACGGATGCCAGACTGACCAAGGTAGAAGAGCATGTAAGCAGCACAGATGCCAGGCTAACCAAGGTAGAAGGTCAGCTTGATGAAACCAATCAAATCGTTAAAAGTATTTTGCATAGAACTGAGGTTTTTGGTGCTGAAATAAGTGGCTTAAAAGTAAGTACTGCCAGCAAGGAGTTTGCAAGACGCACTGAAGAAAGCTTGGCTCTGCTGAGTGCCCGGGCAGCAACCAAGGAGGATTTGGCTGAAGTGCGTATGCATCTTATTGATGAAATAGATGCTGTTCGTACCGAGCTTAAGCAAGATATATCCGAACTTGAGCGCAAAATAAGTGACGACTTAAAATCTGTGTTTGAGATTGCCGGCGAGCACGAAGTTAAAATCAGGACGCTGATGCGTAGGCCGGTGTGATTCAACAGGTGGATTTGGCGGTGTGAAAATAAAGCCCATGCCAAGCGACAATTCGCGGCATGGGCTTTATTTATACGGCAAAAGGTTAGTCGCCGAACGAGATGCCGAGGCAGCGGGCTTCGGCGAGCAGATGGCAGTCGGGGGGCACGGTTTTGAGCTTGCCGGTGGCTTCGTCAAGGGGAACGGAGACGATATCGCCGCCGTGGAGGGCGGCCATGCGGCCAAACTCGCCGCTCATCAGCATTTTTACGGCATGGACGCCGAAACGGGAGGCCAGCAGACGGTCACGCGGAGTGGGCGAGCCGCCGCGCTGGAGATGGCCCAGGATGGTGACGCGCGTTTCGAGGCCAGTCTGTTCTTCGATTTCGGCGGCGATGCGGTGGCTGACGCCGCCAAGGCGGATTTGTTCATGGCTGCCGGGGACGAGGCGCTGGACAGTGTAGTCGCCGCCGACTGGTTTAGCGCCTTCGGCGACGACGATGATGCTGAAGCGTTTGCCGCTCGTGAGGCGGCGGTTGATGGCGTCAATAATTTTAGTGGTGGTGTAGGGGATTTCGGGGATAACGATGACGTCGGCGCCGCCGGCAATGCCGGCATGCAGGGCGATCCAGCCGGCGTAGCGGCCCATGACTTCGAGCAGCATGACGCGATGGTGGGACTCGGCGGTAGTGTGCAGTCTGTCCAGCGCGTCAACAGCAGTGGTGACGGCCGAGTCAAAGCCGAAGGTAACATCGGTAGCCGACAGGTCATTGTCGATTGTTTTGGGCACGCCGACGACCGGCAGGCCCAGGCGGTGAAAGTCGCGGGCGATGCTCAGGCTGCCGTCGCCGCCGATGACGATCAGGCCGTCGATGGCCCAGCGTTTTAGGTTAGCCATGACCTGGCCGGACATGTCAGTGTAGCGCAGCTCGCCGCCTTCCTTTACCGCATAGTGGAAGGGGTTGTCGCGGTTGGTGGTGCCCAAAATGGTGCCGCCGCGGTGTAATAGGCCGCTGGCGCTGGCCAGGTCAAGCGGCGTCAAGTGGCCGTGGATCAGGCCTTTGAAGCCGTCGCGCACGCCGGTGATTTTAAGCCCGTAGCCGGAAGCCGTGCGTACTACGGCGCGGATGACGGCGTTGAGGCCTGGGCAGTCGCCGCCGCCGGTGAGAACGGCAATATGCTTCATGACAAGCCCCCTTTAAAATTCTAAGATTACTCGCGCAATTAATTCGCGCCGCCAGAAATTAATTCCTGCGTACGGTAAATGTTGCCATATTGTCACAATAACCGTCGCACTGGCAACTTTTTGGTACCGCTGCCTGCGTTTCACATCAGCCGGTCGTTCTGCAGCCGCCACATCTGGTAGAACAGCCCCTGGCGGGCAAGCAGCTCTGGCTGGCGGCCGCGCTCCACAATCCGCCCCCTGTACAGGACAAGTATTTCGTCCATATTCTCCAGACCGATTAAGCGGTGAGTAATCAAGATAGTGGTGCGTCCGGCCATGAACTTGTCAAGGGCGGCCAGAACCTCCCGCTCGGTAGCGGCGTCCAAGCCGGCAGTAGGTTCATCCAGAAGGAGAAGCGGGGCGCCCTTCAGGAAAACGCGGGCAATAGCCACGCGCTGGCGCTGGCCGCCTGACAACGCCCGCCCGTTTTGTCCCACCATAGTGGCCAACCCGTCGGGGAGAGTGTCTACCGGTCCGTCAAAGGCAGCCTGGCGTACGGCCGCGACAATTTCCTCCCTGGTAGCGTCCGGTTTCGCCAGCCGGATGTTGTCCTCAATACTGGCATTAAACAGATAGGGGCGTTGGGGCACGACACCGATCATATCCCTTAGTACCGCTGGCGGATAGGTTTTAAGTTCCCGGCCGCCCAGGCGGATGGACCCTCGGTCATAATCCCAAAAGCGTAGCAGCAGGGAAACAACGGTGCTTTTGCCGGCGCCGCTCGGACCGACAATGGCGATGCGCCCGCCGGCCGGTACGGTAAAGGAGATGTCGCGCAAAACATCAGCGGCCTGGGGACTGTAGCGGAAAGACAGGTCTGTCACAACAATATCGCAGTTTGCCGAGCGGGCGCAAACCGTGCCGGCGTCAACTGTCGGCGGCCCTTTGTCAATGACGGCGAACAGGCGGCGGGCGGCGGCCAGGCTGTGTTCGAGATAATGGGCAGCCAGCGGCAGCGGCATGACCGCCTCGAAACTGCCCTGGACCGCCAGGGCCAGCATAGCGATGTACACTTTCGCCAAATACCCCTTTTCCGCCAAAACAACCGCCAAGACGATGGTTGCCCATACGGCGCCATGCATGATCAGACTGGCGGCGGCAGCGGCCAGCGCCGCGAGCTTGGCGGCCGCTTTCTGCTTTTCAGCCAGAGCGGCGGTTAAGTTTGCTGTCTGCCGCTCATAAGCCTCAATCTGGTTAAAAGCGGCCAGTTCCGTCATCCCCTCCAGCATGTCAACCAGCGCCGCCTTCAAACGGGCACTGGTCTCAAGCAGCTGACCGGAGCGAAAACGACTGATCCGGCCGATGACTAACGGCAGCAACAGTCCGGCGGCTAAAAAGGCGGCGGTAAGGATATAAGCAAACTGGACGTTAAAGGGTGCCAAAAACAGCCACATGCCGGCCAACACCAACACCGCCACTAAAGGCGGCAATACGACGCGGATATAAAAATGCTGCAGCACATCCACATCGGCTACCATCCGGCCTATGAGGTCGCCACTCTTTTCACCTTCCAGCCGGGCGGGAGCCAACGGCTCAAGTGCCGCAAAAAACCACACCCGGATCCGGCTCAAGCACCGCAGGGTGGCATCATGGGCGAAATACCGCTCCGCATAACGAAATACCGCCCGGGAGAGGCCAAAAAAGCGCACAGCGACAATGGCCAGTGACAATGCCGACAAAGGCGGGTGAAGGGCGGCACTGGCAATGAGAAAAGCGGCGGCAGCCAGTAAGCCTGTGCCGCTGGCCACCGTCAGGACGGCAAAGACAAGGGCCAGCGCCATGGTAGCTGCCGCCGGTCTCATGATGATTTTTAACAGTCTGACTGCCGTACCCATCATTTAACCCTCCTCTCGCCAAGCCGACACCAGCCGGTAGTACAGCCCACCCCTGGCCATTAATTCGGCGTGAGTGCCTGTCTCGCTGATTATTCCCCGGTCCAGGACAATGATGCGGTCGGCGCTGCGCACCGTTGTCAACCGGTGCGCAATAACCAGCACCGTCCGGCCACGCGTCAGTTCCTCCAGCGCCGCTTGGATGACCGCCTCGTTGTATGGGTCAAGGTTGGCCGTCGGTTCATCGAGAATGACCACCGGCGCGTCTTTCAGCAGGGCGCGGGCAATGGCCAGCCGCTGCGCCTCTCCGCCGCTCAAAGGGCGGCCGCCTTCTCCTACCAGTGTGGCGTAACCATGGGGCAGCTTGCTAATAAACTGGTGCGCTCCGGCCTGCCTGGCCGCCTCCTCCACCGCTGCGCCGGATGCGTCCGGACAGCCCAGGCGGATGTTATCGGCCACTGTACCGGAAAAGATATGGGGCTGCTGGGGTACATACGCCACATGACTTAACCAGTCTGCCCGTCGGATACGGCTGAGGGGCAAGCCGTTCACCCGGATTTCGCCGCGGCCAGGTTCAATAAGCTTCATTAGGAGGTTGGCCACCGTCGTCTTGCCGGCGCCGCTTGGTCCGACCAGGGCTGTCTTTTTCCCCGGCTCCAGGGGGAAGCTTACGCCGCATAAGGCCGGACGGGCACCGCCGTCAAAAGAATAGTACACATTATCAAATGTCACGGCCACCTCTTTTTGCCGGGATAAAGGCTCACCGCCGACCTGCTCCCGGGGAAGCGGCGCCTCCAGCTCCTGAAAAAGGGATGCGGCGGCAGCGCTGCCGGCCATACCGGCGTGAAAATGGCCGCCCAGCATCCGGAGCGGCAAATAGAATTCAGGAGCGAGCAGCAGGATAAAGAAGGCCTGAGCGAAGGACAACTGCCCGTAGAGCAGCTTAAGGCCGACAGTGACGGCAACGACCGCCGTACTCAGCGTGGTAACAAGTTCCAGAACAAGGGCGGACAAAAGGGCTACGCGCAGTACCGCCATTGTCGCTATGCGCAATTCGTCGCTCATCCTGGCGATAACGGCGATCTGATCCTTGCTGCGGCCGAAAATTTTCAGGGTGGTCAGGCCTTGGAGGACGTCGAAGAAATGAGCGCCGAGCACGGCAAGCCTGGCCCACTGGCGCCTACTTAGCCCCTCGGCCTGCCGGCCGATGAGGATCATAAAAAGGGGAATAAGGGGAGCGGTGACGAAAAGGAGCAGCCCTGTCGCGACATCTTCCGCAGCAACGGTTAACAGGACGGCGAGGGGCACAAGCACGGCCGTTGCCAGTTGGGGCAGGTACCGGGCAAAATAAGGCTCAAGGTCTTCTATTCCCGTAGTGAGTAATGTAAGCAGTTCGCCCGTACTTTTCTTCGCCGTTCGGACAGGTCCCAGCGCCAGAAGATGGTGGAGCAGGCGCTGGCGCAGATCGGCCTTAATCCGCGCTGCCAGCCGGTGGGCGGCCGTCTCGCCCAACCCCAGCAGGACAGCCCGCGCCACCATGATGGCGAGCAGGACGGCCAGACTACCTTCTATGTCCGCCAGCCCACGCCCCGCCAAAAAAACGGCATGAACGACCTGGGCCAACAGAGCGGCCTGCCAGATTGCCAGCAGGCCGCCGCCCAGCCCCAGGCCGATAACGGCGGCCAACAGCCCTTTCTGTTTTTTCGCCTCGCCCAGTAGCGGCCTGCTGACCATAGTTGCTACCCCGCTTTAATATTCAAGGTCCTGTGGCGACACCCGCTTGCGGAATACCCAGTACGTCCAGGCCTGGTACGCCAGGACAACGGGGACGAGCGTCAGGGCGGCGATGGTCATAATTTTCAGCGTATACGGAGTGGACGCGGCGTTGTAAATAGTCAGACTCCAGGCAGGATTGAGACTTGAGACGATGAGCCGGGGAAACAGGCCGGCAAAAAAGGCCGCCGTTATCAGCAGGATGGTCAGGCTGCTCATTCCAAACGCCCAACCGCATTTTTGGTTTCGGACAAACAGATATGCCAGGGCGAATGCGCCGACAGCCCCGCCGAAGGCTGTACCGGCAAGGGTGCTGTTAAACAGGTCGGTATTGGTATAAGTCAGCCCTGCCAAAGCAAGGCAAGAAGCGGCGGTAGGCACGCCTAAGACGAGAGCCGCCTGACGCGCCCGCAGCATAAACTCGCCCTCCAGCTTCAACGTAAGGAAGAGAGCGCCGTGGAAGGTAAACACCAGCAAAAACGCTACACCGGCAACCAGTGTATAAGGGCTGAGGAGGTCAAAAAATGTACCTGCGTAGAGCATTTTGGCGTTAATGGGAACGCCTTTGATCAGGTTGGCGACGGCCACACCCCAAAGCAAAGCGGGCACGGCACTGCCGCAAGTGATGCCAAAGTCCCACACGCGGCGCCACATGCGGCCGTCATCCCTACTGCGGAATTCAAACGCCACCCCCCGTACGATTAACGCCAGCAGCATGAGGAAGAGGGCCATGTAAAAACCGCTGAACAGGGTGGCATAAACGTGGGGAAAGGCAGCAAACAGCGCCCCGCCGGCGGTGATCATCCACACCTCATTGCCGTCCCACACGGGTGCAATGGTATTGATAACCAACCGGCGCTTCAGGTCGTTTTTGCCAAGAAATGGAAGCAGAATACCCACCCCATAGTCAAACCCTTCGAGCAGGAAAAAGCCGGCAAACAATACGGCAACCAAAATAAACCACAGGACGCTCAGTTCCATAACGTCGCCCCCCCTGTCGCATTTGGCGCTGCCGCCGGCGCCTGGTCCGCCATGCCCTGCACGGCAAACTTGCGCATGAGATAACCTGCAGCGGCGGCCAATACGCCGTAAACTGCCGTAAACCCTATCAGGGTAATCCATATTTCCCCTGCCGTAACGGTTGGGGATACCGCCTGGTCAACCCGCTGGAGACCGTACACGATCCATGGCTGACGACCGGCCTCGGCGACAAACCAGCCGGCGGAATTAGCAATGTAGGGAATGGGCAGACTCCAGACAATGGCTTTGAGAACCCTGGGGCTGCTTTCCAGCCGGTTGGTCCGCCACAAATAAGCGCTCACCACGGCCAGCACCGCCAGCCAGCCGCCGGCGGCGACCATGATGCGGAAACTCCAGAATACGGGGGTAACGGGAGGTATATAATCACCGGGACCATACTTTTGGACATACTCAGCCTGCAGCTCCTTCAGGCCTTTTACCTCACCGCCGGTCGAATTATGGACCAGGAAGCTCAGCAAGCCGGGAATTTTCAGTTCGGCCGTATTGGCCTTATTGCTTTCGTCAATGGCGGCAAACAGGGTGAACGGCGCGGGATCCGCCGTCTCCCAAAGCGCCTCGGCGGCTGCCAGCTTCATGGGCTGCACCTTCGCCAGGTACTGGGCCTGCATATGCCCGCTGCCGATAAGCAGCAGGACGCCGATAAGGGTGCATACCAGCCCCATGGAGAACGATGCGCGAAAAAACTCGCGATTGGTCTGGCGTAAGAAGTGCCAGGCGCTGATCGCCATTACGAACACCCCAGCCGTGACCAGCCCGGCCAGAAAAGTATGAGGATACTGGTGAGCAACGTACGGGTTGGTAATGAGGGCAAAAAAATCGGTCATTTCCGCGCGACCGTTTTGGATGGTATAGCCTACGGGCGACTGCATAAACGAGTTGGCTACCAGGATCCAGAAGGCTGATAAGTTGCTGGAAAAAGCGACAATGGCGATACACGCGGCATGTACGGCTTTCGGCAACTTATCCCAGCCGAAAATCCATAGCCCTAAAAAAGTTGACTCCAGAAAGAACGCCGTCAGGGCTTCCAGCGCCAGGGGAGCACCGAAAATATCCCCCATAAACCGGGAATATTCCGACCAGTTCATGCCAAAGTGAAATTCCTGGACAATACCGGTGACAACCCCCATGGTGAAATTAATAATAAACAGTTTGCCCCAGAATTGCGCCAGCTTTTTGTACAGTTCATTGCCGGTACGCACATAAACCATTTCCATGACAGCAACGAGAATAGACAGTCCCAGCGTTAACGGCACGAACAGAAAATGGTAGGTCGCAGTAATGCCGAACTGCCAGCGGGCCAAAAAAAGTTCACTCATCTTTTTCCCTCCGTTTCCTCCTGAGTTCTGCGTCGGGAGGCCAGGGTAGCAAAATCTGCCTGCCGCAGCGCGGCGGCAAGCTCAGCCTGAATTTGCCCTAGCACGGCATGGACGGGACATTCGTGAGCGCAGTGCTTGTTGCACGCCGTCCGGTCGGCGAGGCAGCGGTGAATGGTGACCTCGCCCTCCATGGCGCAAATGACGTCCCAGATTGTGATTTCCTCCGGCGGTCTAGCCAAGGCAAACCCGCCGTCTGTGCCGCGGTAAGACTTAATCAGACCGGCCTGGGTAAGGGACCGCATAATTTTGAGCAAAAACCGCTGCGGAATATTTTCTTGTTCTGCCAGCATTTGTCCGTTTACTACCTGGCCGGACGGCAGGCACGCAAGATGGAGCACAATGCGGAAAGCGTAATCGGTTGCCTGGTTAAGCTGCATGGGGCCTCCTTAATATAAATATATACTATACCGGTATAGTATTAATTATAATCATAGCATTGTAAAAATTATCCTGTCAATAAACCGGCGCATTATTTTTCTTAATTTTTCGGAAACCGGGATCAGGCTTGAACGTTCGCAAGAAGTGCACTGCCGTACAGAATTAGCGCAGCGGCTTGCAGGAAGAAAAGCAGGGAGAAATAGAATTGATATTTATAAAGAGCCATTAGTAAGGGCTAAAGATATTAAGACCATGCATCGAACAGCAAACACGCCCTAAAAATTATAGCCTGTGGGAGGATGTAACATTTTGAGGCGCGATATGGAAAACGACATTGGCAAAAGAACCATTCCCGCCTTTTTGCGGTATGTGGGGCCGGGGATTTTGGTAACGGTGGGGTTTATCGACCCGGGCAACTGGGCGACCAATCTGGCGGCCGGCGCTGGTTTTGGCTATAAACTGCTGTGGATGGTAACGCTGTCGACGATAATGCTGATTATTCTGCAGCACAATGCGGCGCACCTGGGGATTGTGACCGGGCTGTGTTTGGCTGAGGCGGCGGCGCTGCACCTGCGGCCGCTGGTAGCCCGGGCGGCGCTGGCAACGGCGGTGTTGGCGGCGGTGGCCACGGCCATGGCCGAGATTTTGGGCGGGGCGATCGCGCTCAATATGCTGGTTGGCCTGCCGCTTAAGGTGGGGGCGCCGCTGGTGGCCGGCCTGTGCGGTTGGCTGTTGTTATCCAATTCGTACCACCGGCTGGAGAAGATTATTATCGGTTTTGTGTCGCTCATTGGTTTATCGTTTTTGTTCGAGCTCAGTCTGGTGGACATTGACTGGACGCAGGCAGCGGCCGGCTGGGTGACGCCGGCGCTGCCTGCCGGGGCGCTGCCGGTTGTCATGGGCGTGCTGGGCGCGGTGGTCATGCCGCACAATTTATTTTTGCATTCCGAGGTCATCCAGAGCCGCCAGTGGAACCTTGAGGACGAGGCGGTCATCCGCCGCCAGCTCAAATATGAGTTTTTGGATACGCTGCTGTCCATGGGGATCGGATGGGCGATCAACAGTGCGATGATTTTGATCAGCGCCGCCGTGTTTTTTGTCCATGGTGCGGCGGTCGATGACCTGGTTCAGGCCCAGGAACTGCTCAGGCCGCTTATGGGCAGCGCGGCGGCGACCGTATTTGCCGTGGCACTGCTATTTTCGGGCCTATCTTCCACCACGACCGCCGGCATGGCGGGGGCCAGCATTTTTGCCGGCCTGTTTGGCAAGGCATATGACAGCCGCGACCGGCATTCGCTTATCGGCATCCTGATCACCTACGGCGGGGCGCTGGCGGCGCTATTGGCCGTCGAGCGGCCGTTCGAAGGGCTGATTTACTCGCAAGTGGCGCTCAGCATGCAGCTGCCGCTGACGGTGTTTTTGCAGGTCTACCTTACATCTTCGCCGAAGGTAATGGGCAAATACGCCAATTCAACCTGGCAGAAAATCGTGCTGTTGACCGTCGCCGCGGTGGTGACGGCGCTCAATATACTGCTGCTTAAGGATATGCTCTCGTGACGGCGCAAGTCAAGGCGCAAAGCAAAAAGTGGCGCATTTTCCCCTAAAGTTTTGCCGCCAACTTTTCGATAATACATATGAAAACTAACCCCAAGCCGAGGTGTTGTCCATGGAAGTAACCGTCAAGCCGATAGATAAAGTGGCAGTTCTGACGTCCCAGCGCGTGGCGCCGGGGGAGAACGCGCCCAAAGCCGAAGCAGCGCCCAAGGCGGATCAGGCCGGAAGTCAGGCGCGGCCGGCGGAAACCGACCAGGAGAAAAAGCAGCTTAGCCGCGACGAATTAAGCGAAATCACCCAGGAAATGAACAAGTTCATGCAGATGCTCAATACCAATATTCAGTTTGCGCTGCACGAAAAGACGCAGCGGCTGATGGTCCAGGTGGTGGATATGAAAGAACAAAAGGTGCTGAAGGAGTTTCCGCCGCACGAACTGTTGGACACCATTGCCAAAATCCGGGACTATGTCGGCTTTTTGCTGGATAAGCGGGCCTGACCGGCCCATTAAATAATAGCAGGAGGCGATAGCGATGGGACTGCGGACCTACGGCCTGAGCGGGTCGGGCATAGATGTCGACCAGATGGTCAAAGACCTGATGAAGGCGCGCCGCGCATCGTATGATAAACTATACCAGAAGAAGACGCAGCTGGAGTGGAAAAAGGCCGACTACGCGACCATGTACAGCACGCTCAAAAGTTTTCGCGAGACGACGGTCTTTAATTACAAGCTGCAGAATACTTTGGCGCCGAAGAAGGTGGCGTCCGGCAACGAGGCGGTAGTGACGGCCACGGCCAACGCCGATGCCGCCAATGTCAACCACACCATTACCGTGACCCAGCTGGCCGGCGGGGTGACCTTGGGCAGCAATGGGCCTATCACGACCGGCGCCGGCAAGGATACTTTGGCTACCCAGTTCGGTCTGACCGGCGGGTCGTTTGATATTAAGATAACCAACGGGACGACCAGCAAGACGATTACCGTCGATCCCACCAAAAGCATCTATGAGTTTGTCAGTGCCATCAACAGCGCCGGCGTCAATATTAAGGCCAATTACGACGCGACGCTCGACCGGTTTTTCTTATATACCACCGGCACCGGCGCCGCGACCGGGATTGATTTTACCGGCAGCAGCGCCAAGGGCGTTGATTTTCTGCAAAACAAACTGAAAATCGCCACCGTTTCCGGCGTGACGACCGCCGGGGTTACCAGTACGGAGAGTACCGGCTTTTTGTCGACCGACGTGCTGGCCAGTAAGATTACCGGTCTGCCGGCGACGTTCAACCTTAAGCTTACTAATGGCGCGAAAACCGCCAACATTACGCTTAATAGCGGCGATACCCTGCAGCAGGTGATCAATAAAATCAATGCCGCCGGGGTGGACGCGGCGGCCAGTTTCGATGACGGAACCGGGAAATTCACGCTGCAGGCGACAAGCGGTACGCTTGATCTGACCGGCAGCGACAGCGCCGCTTTGCAGCTGTTTATTGACAAGTTGAAGCTGCCGGCCAATTTGCCGACGGCCCACGGCCAGGACGCCATCTTTACCCTTGACGGCGTAAACCTCACGCAGGCAAGCAATACTTTCACCATTTCCGGCGTTACCTACAACCTGAAGGCGGCGGGAACGGCCGCGGTGGCGGTATCGCCCGACAACGACAAAGCGATTGCCAACGTCAAGGCTTTTATCGAGGCGTATAACGCTACGCTGGACAAAATTAACGCCGAACTGAAAGAGGAGCGCTATCCCGATTACCTGCCGCTTACCGACGAGCAGCGCAAGGAGATGAGCGAGAGCCAGGTCACGGACTGGGAGAAGTTGGCCAAGAGCGGCATGCTGCGCCGCGACCCGCTTCTCCAGGATGTCATCTACAAAATGCGCTATGATATCGCGACACCCGTCCAGGGGGTGACCGGCAAATATACCAGCTTGTCCAGCATCGGCATCACGACCGGCGACTATTCGGAAGGCGGCAAGCTGTACCTGGACGAGACCAAGCTCAAGGCGGCGCTGGAAGAGGACCCGGATATTGTGAGCAAGCTTTTCAGCAGCAACGGGGACGCCCGGGAGCAAGACGGCGTGGCCGTCCGGCTCTACGATACGCTCAAGACCGCACTGGATAAAATCAAAGGCGAAGCCGGCACTTCGGCCTCGGTCGACGACGACACGACCAGCGTACTGGCCAAGCGCATCAAAGACTATGAAAAGCAGATGGAAGCTATGGACCGCCGGCTTAAGGACATCGAGGATCGTTACTACAAGCAATTTGACGCCATGGAAGTGGCCCTGAGCCGCATGAACCAGCAAACCGGCTGGCTTCTGCAGCAATTCAGCAGCCAGTGAGGAGGAAAATATAGATGAACGCAATGAACATGGTCAACACCTATAAAACGCAGCAGATCATGACGGCGCCGCCGGAGCAGCTGACCCTGATGCTGTACAACGGCGCCATCAAGTTCGTCGATGAAAGCATTCAGGCGATCGAGCAGCGTGATTTCCCTAAGGCCCATGCCAGCAATCTGCGGGCCCAGGACATTGTGCGCGAGCTCATGGCGACGCTGGACATGCGCTATGAAATTGCCAAGACGTGGTATCAGCTGTATGACTATATTCTCTACCGCCTGATTCAGGGCAATATTAAAAAGGATAAAGAAGAACTGAGTGAAGCCCGCGGCATGCTGCAGGAATTTCGCGACACCTGGGTGGAAGCCATGAAGCGGGCCCGGGCCGGTCAGGCCGCCGCCGGCCAGGCGGCCGGGCGCTAGCCATGGATGAAGTAGTGCGGAGCGGGCGCCAGCTCTGGCAGGATTATCTGTTTCTCACCCGGGAAATGGGCAAGTGCCTGGCGCGCAAGGACTTTGACCTGTTTACCGAACTGCTCGGGCAGCGCCAGCGGCTGCAGGAGCTAATTGAGGCGGCGGGCGACAAGGAATTTACCCGCTCTGCCGCCGGAAGGCAGCTGTTCGCGGCAATCCAGGCGGAAAACCAGTGCATCACCCGTCACCTGCAGCTTTTTTTGAACAGGGCCAAAACCGCGCAGGCGGCAACAAAGGCCTATGAGCGTTTCACCGCCACGGCGGCCGTCGGCAGGCAAATGGACCGTCAGACGTAACGGGTGCCATTGAAACATTTTTCTTGCATTTTTCTGGCACCAAAACTATAATCTAAGGTAGAGACTTTTGCTTAGGTCTGTGGTTGAAAATCGATGCCAGTCGCAGGCGAAACGATCCACGTAAGGGGCGTTAAAGCGTCCTGATCATGGTGCGACTTAGATGTAAGTCCTGCCGGCCGTGTGGCCGATGGTACGGTAGATAATACGGGGTGCTGTCATCAGTTGGTTGCCGGCCGAGAGGAGTAGTAGTGAGGGGACGGAGTGTCTAGTAGCGAACCTTCCAGCAGGCGGGTGTGGGGGCAAAGACCAGGTCGGCTAAGCAAGGGTTAAATCTAATCAGGTGAGGGGATTTCTTTAATGGCTTTCCAGGACAAAACACTCAAGTGCAAAGACTGCGGTGCTGAGTTCGTTTTCACTGCAGGCGAACAAGAATTTTATGCGGAGAAAGGGTTCGAAAACGAACCGGCCCGGTGCCGCAGCTGCCGCGAGGCCAAACGGCGTCAGCGCGAAGGCGGCGAGGCTGCACCGCAGCGGGAAATGCACGAAGTCGTGTGCGCCCAGTGCGGCGTGACAACGCAAGTCCCGTTCAAACCGCGTAATGACCGCCCCGTTTATTGCCGTGACTGCTTTAATTCCAGAAGACAATAGGTGCTGACGGAAAGAGCGCCCGGATTTCGATCCGGGCTTTTTGTTTTTTAATGAAGTATGAGGTATGAAGTATGAAGTATGAGGCATGAGGTATGAGGCATGAGGGGGATTTTAACCACAAAGGCCGCGAAGGACGCAAAGGGTTACGAGTGTAACAGCAGTCGCGCTTTGTAGGTTTATAAATTTTCTCCTTGACTATTTATGCAGAGTAACTGTATAATTATAAACATAAACGAAATGGTTAATCGGGGGAGGTAAATTACATGTCCAAGAAACTGGTTGCGCTCATTGTATTGGGAATTTTTGTGCTGTCCCTGGGGCTGGCGGGCTGCGGCAGCCAACAGGCGGCCCAACCGGCCAAGCCGAAGGTTCTCAAAGTCGGCACTGATGCCGCGTTTGCTCCTTTTGAGTTCCAGGACGAGAAAACAAAAGAATATGTTGGTTTTGACATCGACCTCATCAAGGCCATTGCCAAGCAGATGGGGGCGGAAGTGCAGATCCAGAGCATGGGCTTTGACGGCCTTATTCCCGCGCTGGAGGCCGGCCAGATCGATATCGCCATCGCCGGCATGACGATTACCGAGGAGCGGGCGAAAAAAGTCAATTTCTCCAAACCGTATTACAAGTCCGGTCTGACCATCCTCGTCAAGGCGGACAACAACACCATCAAGTCGTTCAAAGACCTGGAAGGCAAGAAGATCGCCGTCCAGATCGGCACCACCGGCGCGATGGAAGCCAAGAAAATTAAGGACGCCGTCATCCGCGAGTTCAATAATGCGCCTGAGGCCTTCATGGAACTGAAAGCCGGCGGCGTCGACGCCGTAATCAATGACAAGCCGGTGAACGACTACTACCTGTCCCAGGGTGGCGCCAAAGACGCCAAGACGGTGGGCGACCTGCTGAAATCGGAGGATTACGGCATTGCCACCGCCAAGAAGAACACCGAGCTGGCGCAAAAAATTGACAAAGCGTTGGACGAAGTGATCAAGAGCGGCGAGTATGAGAAAATTTATGTGAAATGGTTTGGCAAAAAGCCATAGGGTAAGCAAAAAACGCGCGGGCAGCCGCGCGTTTTCCGCTATATTGGGAAGTATATTTTTTAACCGCGAAGTACACGAAGAACGCAACTGAAAAACGTAAAACCGCAAAGGCCGCGAAGAACGCAAAGGGCTACGCGCGCGACAGTTGTCGCGCGAGATTAGTTCAAAAACTTACTTTTCATCGCTTGTGGTGCCAATTATTGGCATGATTATCTTTGCGGTTTTATTATTCGGAGATGGTGTCGGGAAATTGTGAAAAAATATTCTTGTCCTTTAGGCCAAACCGGGTATAATTGTATATGGTGCAAATTCCAAAACAAGGGGGCTTAGCCACGTGTCCAAAAAAATCATTACATTCATTGTCCTGGCCCTTTTCGCGCTGACGCTTGGCCTGGCCGGCTGTGGCCAGCAAAAACAGCAGGGGCAAAACCAGGCCGCCGCGCCGAAGGTGCTCAAAGTCGGCGCCGAGACTACTTTCCCGCCGTTTGAGTTTCAAGATGAAAAGACCAAGGAATATACCGGCTTCGACGTCGACCTGATGAAGGCTATCGGCAAGCAGCTGGGCTATGAAGTGCAGATTGCCAGCATGGGTTTCGACGCCCTTATTCCGGCCCTGGAAGCCGGGCAGATTGACGTCATTGCGTCGGCCATGACGATTACCGACGAGCGGGCGAAAAAGGTCAACTTCTCCAAACCGTACTATAAATCCGGCCTGACCATCGTGGTCAAGGCGGACAACAACACCATCAAGTCGTTCAAAGACCTGGAAGGCAAGCGGATTGCCGTGCAGATCGGTACGACCGGTGCGGAAGAAGCCAAGAAGATTAAGGACGCCAAAGTGCGCGAGTTCAACAGCGCTTCCGAAGCGTACATGGAGCTCAAGGCCGGCGGGGTTGACGCCGTTGTCAACGACAAGCCGGTGAACGACTACTATCTCGCCCAGGGCGGCGCCAAAGACGCCAAGACGGTGGGCGACATTCTCCAGGCCGAAGAATATGGCATCGCCACGGCCAAGAAAAACACTGAATTGGCCAACAAAATCAACCAGGCCCTTGACGAACTCAAGAAAAACGGCGAATACGACAAGATTTACCAGAAGTGGTTTGGCCAAACGAAAAAATAATTTAGCGTCGTTAGACGTACGCCAGGGCGCGGCCTGTCATGGGCCGCGTTCGTTATTTCTATATTAAAAATTTAACCGCGAAATACACGAAGAACGCAAAGCTCTGCAAAGTATTTTTTTGGCGCGACATGCGTCGCGCCCGTTATACCCTTTGCGTCTTTTGCGCTCTACCCTGAAAAGCGTAAAACCGCAAAGGCCGCGAAGAACGCAAAGGGCTACGTGCGCGACAGTTGTCGCGCGAGATTAGTTCAAAAACTTACTTTTCATCGCTTGTGGTGCCAATTTATTGGCATGATTATCTTTGCGGTTTTTATGTTTTTCCCCTCCAGAAAATTTCATTGACAGGACAGGGGGCGGGGCATATAATCTTTATGTGCAAGAATATGCATTCATCTGCATAAATAGCCTATTTAATATAAGGGTGAGGGGAAAATGAATTTTGACTTTGATTTAGTTGTCCGCTCGTTCCCGCTGCTCTTGGCGGGCGCCGGCATTACCGTCCAGATCACGGCCATCAGCGTCGGCATCGGCCTGTTAATCGGCATGTTTGTCGGTATGGCCCGCCTGTCGAAAGTCTGGCTGCTGCGGGCGGCCGCTACCGTCTATGTGGATTTTTTGCGCGGCACACCGCTGTTGGTACAGATTTTTATCATTTACTTTGCCATTCCCATTGTCATCGGCAAGCGGATTGACCCGTTCATCGCCGCCATTACCGCCTGCGGCATCAACAGCGGCGCCTATGTGGCGGAAATTTTCCGGGCCGGCATCCAGTCGATCGATAAAGGGCAAATGGAAGCAGGCCGCTCGCTGGGCATGAGCTGGGCCCAGACCATGCGCTACATCATTTTGCCCCAGGCATTTAAGCGGATCATCCCCCCGCTTGGTAACGAGTTTATTGCTATGCTCAAAGACTCGTCGCTGGTATCGGTCATCGGCTTTGAGGAACTTACCCGCCGCGGCCAGTTAATCATCGCCCGGACGTACGGCTCGTTTGAAATCTGGCTGACCGTCGCTTTCATCTACCTCGTCATGACACTGACCATTTCCCGCCTGGTAGATTATCTGGAGCGGAGGTACAAAATCGATGATAAGCATTAAGAACGTTCATAAAAAGTTCGGCGCCCTCCATGTGCTCAAGGGGGTTAACCTCCATGTCAATGAGCAGGAGGTGGTCGTAATCATCGGCCCCAGCGGCTCCGGCAAGAGCACGCTGCTGCGCTGCATCAACTATCTCGAGCAGCCCACCGAAGGCGAAATCATCGTCGACGGCATCCCCCTCACCGGCGAGGTTAATATCAATAAGGTGCGGGAAGAAGTAGGGATGGTGTTCCAGCGCTTTAACCTCTTTCCCCATATGACGGTGCTGGACAACATTACGCTCGCGCCCACCGTCGTGCGGAAAATGGCTAAGGCGGAGGCGGAAAAAATCGCGCTGGACCTCTTAGCCAAAGTCGGGCTGGCGGACAAAGCCCACGCCTACCCCGAACAGCTGTCCGGCGGTCAGCAGCAGCGGGTGGCCATTGCCCGCGCCCTGGCGATGCGGCCCAAGGTCATGCTGTTCGACGAGCCTACCTCTGCCCTCGACCCGGAAATGATTAAAGAGGTGCTGGATGTTATGAAGACGCTGGCCAACGAAGGGATGACCATGGTGGTAGTGACCCATGAGATGGGCTTTGCCCGCGAGGTGGGCGACCGGGTCATTTTCATGGACGAAGGCCGCATTATCGAAGAAGGCGCCCCGGAAGAACTCTTTACCAACGCCAAAGAGGAGCGGACTCGCAGCTTTCTTTCCAAGATTCTATAACCGCCTTTCATTGACAGGTCCTGCCAGGTGTGCTATAGTTGGGTTATGGTCATTGTTAGTGGCCTGAGCAACTTGTTTTAGGAGGAATTTTCATGATCGGCAAAGTTAAATGGTTCAGCGCGGAGAAAGGCTACGGGTTCATTGAGCGGGAAGACGGCGGTGACGTTTTCGTCCACTTCTCGGCCATTCAGGAACAAGGCTTCAAATCGCTGACCGAAGGGCAAACGGTGGAGTTCGACATCGTGGAAGGCACGCGCGGACCGCAGGCTGCTAACGTGGTAAAACTATAAAAAGTTAACTAACCCGGCGTAACTGCCGGGTTTTATGTTTGGGGGTAGATTATTTTAACCACAAAGGACGCAAAGAACGCAAAGGGCTACGCGTTCTCCTTGGTTAATTATCGGTTTTCATTATTTGTGGTGCCAATTTATTGGCATGTATATCTCCGTGGTTAATTGCATACTTTTGTGGTGCCAACTGTTGGCATGATAATCTTGGCGGTTTTATTAAAAAGACGCAAAATTCGACAACTATTTACAATTTTTAATGAATTTTTTGACAGGAATTTTTTAATTCATGGGGAATAATACTAAATAGAACTCTCGAAAGGGGATGGGGTACTATGGCAATTATCGTTCGGGGCAAGAATATCGACGTTACACCTGCGCTAAAGGACTATGTAACGAAACGGGTTGGCAAAATCACGAAGTATTTTGAAGCTCTCGGCGAAATTACTGTAATCCTCACCGTGGAAAAAGGCCGTCATATTGTGGAGGTGACGGTGCCGGTCAACGGCATGCTGCTGCGGGGTGAGGAAGCCACTGCCGATATGTACGCCTCAATCGACCTGGTAATCGAAAAACTGGAAAAACAGATTGAAAAATATAAGACCAAGATTGCCCGCAAACTGCGGGCCGGCACCTTCAAGACCGACCTGGTCGCCGGTAATGGCGGGGAAAGCGAAGATTTCCGGATCGTCAAAACCAAGCGGTTCCCGGTCAAGCCCATGGATGTGGAAGAGGCCATCATGCAGATGAACCTTATCAACCACGACTTCTATGTGTTTATGAACGCCGAAACGGAACAAGTCAATGTCATCTACCGCCGCAAAGACGGCAACTATGGCTTGATTGAGCCTGAGTTTTAACACGTAAAAATCCCGGTGAGCTCTTGCTCACCGGGATTTTTGCCTTAGCGCAGCCGCCGCTTGAGGATAATTTCGGCCAGCGAGGTCTGTTCCAGTTCGGCGGCTTTGGCCGCGAACTCCTGGCGGGTAAACAGGCCTTTTTCCACCAAAAGCTCGATAAGGACCGAGATGGCCAGGGTATTGCGGTAATCGACGGTTTTCAGGTCGGCAATTTGCCCAATGATGTCAATGGTGTTCATGCTGGTTCCTCCGGAAAAAGTCCATTCACCTATATTCTTTCCCATTAATAAAAAATTTAAACGTGATTTTAAGCGCAAAGATGAACATGCCAATAAATTGGCACCACAAAGCATGAAAAGTAAGTTTATGAACTAATCTCGCGCGACAACTGTCGCGCGCGTAGCCCTTTGCGTTCTTCGCGGCCTTTGCGGTTTTACGCTTTTCAGGGTAGTTCGCAAAGAGCGCGAAGGTGCGCAAAGGATTTTTCTTTTTTGGCGCGACATGCGTCGCGCCCGGTATACCCTTTGTGGTCTTAGCGGCCTTTGCGGTTCTGTTAAAAAGGCGCGCCAGCGCTTTAGTTGGAAGGAGGGGATTGACATAAAATTATGGCACGTCATTGCGCTCGGGAAAAAAGTCATCCGGCGAATATTTGTTTGCGCGGCCGGCCTGGCGGCCGTGACGAGCCTGGGGCCGGCGGCGGCCATTGCCGTTTCCATCCTGGTGTCGCTGGCCGTGTACGCCTACGCTTTCGGCCTGAAATTTGCGGTGGGGTTTGTCGTTCTGCTGCTTGTCCATGAATTAGGCCATATCATCGCCTCGCGGGTCGTGGGCCTACGGACAGGCGGCCCCATGTTCGTGCCGTTCGTCGGCGCGGTGATAAGCCTCAACAAGCCGCCGCAGAGCGCCAAGATGGAGGCCAATATCGCCATCGGCGGCCCGGCGCTGGGAACGCTGAGCGCCCTGGTGTGCCTGATCTTTTATCTGTGGACCGACAGTACCTTCATGCTGGTCCTGGCCTACACGGCCAGTCTGCTCAACCTGTTTAACCTCATCCCCTGCGCGCCGCTGGATGGCGGGCGCATCGCCGCCGCCATCTCGCCGTATATGTGGTGGGCGGGGAGCGCCGCCCTCGGGGTGCTGGCGGTCTTAACCGGTAATTTTTTTATCTTTGTCGTCTTTCTGTTTTCCCTGGTCCGGTTGTGGCTGGACGACAAAGGGGACGTAAGTCCCGAGTATTATGCCCTCACGGTGCGGCAACGGCTGACGGTGGCGTGGTGGTATTTCGGCCTGCTTACCGTCCTGGGGCTCATGACCTGGCAGCTTGTCGAAGCGCTGCATTAAACGCGCTGCCAATGTTTGCAAAAGACAAAATAAGAAGGTTTTTTTGACAAAACGTCGAATTGAATTCTACTGCGGCAAATTTTAGCGTTTTGTCGGGGAAAGTGGAGTATGAGGTATGAGGTATGAGGTATGAGGTATGAGGTATGAGGTATGAGGTATGAGGTATGAGGTATGAGATTGCCTTTAGCTGATAAGAGGGGAGTGGTTACGCTTGATCCAGATGACCGACGTTACCAAAATCTACAGCAACGGTTCTGTCGCCCTCTCCAACATTTCCGTGCATATTGACAAAGGCGAATTCGTGTTTATCGTCGGGCCGAGCGGCGCCGGCAAATCTACCTTTATAAAACTGTTGTTTCGCGAAGAATTGCCGACCAGCGGCCACCTGGTGGTCAACGGCTGGAACGTGGGCCAAATGCGGCCGTCCGAGGTACCGTACCTGCGGCGCAGCCTGGGCATCGTTTTTCAGGATTTTCGCCTGCTGCCCAACAAGACGGTCTATGAGAACGTCGCGTTCGCCATGGAGGTCATCGAGGCGCCGCGCCGGGAAATTCAAAAACGGGTATATGCCGTGCTCGACCTGGTAGGCCTGCGGGCCAAAGCCAGGGCCTATCCCGCCCATCTCAGCGGCGGCGAGCAGCAGCGCGTGGCCATCGCCCGCGCCATTGTCAACAACCCGTTGGTGGTCATCGCCGACGAGCCGACCGGCAACCTCGACCCGGACACGTCGTGGGAAATCATGAAGATTTTCGACCGCATCAACAAGGACGGCACGACCATCGTCATGGTCACCCATGACCAGCCCATGGTGGACGCCATGCGCAAGCGGGTTATCGCGATCGAAAAAGGCCGCATCGTCCGGGACCAGGCAAGGGGGGTTTACGGCTATGAAGATTAGGACGTTGGAGTATTTTATCCGCGAGGCCTTTTCCTCCCTCCGCCATAACAGCCTTATGAGCGTGGCCTCGGTCAGCACCGTGGCGTTGTCGCTACTTATCCTCGGCCTGTTTTTAGTGATGGTGCTTAACCTTAATCATATGGCGTCGGCCTTGGAATCGCAGGTGCAGATTTCGGTGTACCTGCAGGACAACCTCACCGCACAGGAAATGCGGGCGATCGGCGAGCAGATTACCAAGCTGCCGGGCGTGATCCAGGTTACCTTTGTCAGCAAGGACGAAGCCCTGGCCCGCTTTAAGCAGCGGCTGGGCGAGCAGCAAGGGCTGCTGACCGCCCTGGGTGATACCAACCCGCTGCCCAACTCGTATGAAATCAAGGTGGACAAGCCCGAAAACGTCAAACCGGTGGCCCAGGCGGCAGAAAAGATTAAAGGCGTGGAAAATGCCCGCTTTGGCCAGGAAGTGGTGGACCGTCTCTTTCACCTGACCCGCATGGTGCGGATTTTCGGGGTGGTAATTATTATTTTCCTGGCGCTGGCCGCACTGTTTATCATCGCCAACACCATTCGCATCACCGTCTTTGCCCGCCGCAAGGAAATCGGGATCATGAAATATGTGGGCGCCACCGACTGGTTTATCCGCTGGCCCTTTCTTATCGAAGGCATGATCTTGGGCTTCGGCGGGGCGCTCATCGCCGTGGTGCTGCTTAATGAGACCTATGCCGTGCTCACTGAGCAGGTCTATGAGTCGCTGGCCTTCCTGCCCCTTATTCCCAAACGGCCGTTCCTGACCAACCTCAGCATCGTTCTGCTGGTGCTAGGGACGACGATCGGGGCTTTGGGCAGCACCATCTCGCTCAAGCGGTTTATGAAGGTGTAAGCGTGGTTATGGGAGGGAGAACAATGGACAAAATCAGACGCGGCCTGGCCGTCGTCGTGGCGGTCGTCATGCTGCTGACCGCGGTCGGGCCGGCGCTGGCCAATGAAATGGAGCTCGAGCTGCAGGACCTGCAGCGTCAGATGCAGGTGCAGCAGAACAAAGCCGCCCGGGCCCAGCGTCAGGTGGACAGCGTATCCGAGCAGCTCCGGCTGATCCAGAGCGAACTGGACACGGCCCTGAGCGAGTATAACGCCATTCAGGCCCAACTGGACGCGACCGAGAAGCAGATCGAACTCAACCAGGCGATTTTGGCCAAGGCGGAAAAAAGGTTGGCCGAGCGCAGCCAAATCCTTAACAAACGCATCCGTGACATCTATAAAAACGGCCAGATCAGCTATCTGGACGTCCTGCTCGGCGCCAACGATTTTGCGGACTTTACCACCCGCATGGACCTCCTCAAACGGGTGCTCAGCCAGGACGTGGCCCTCATTGCCCAAGTCAAGGCCGAGCGGGAACTGGTGCTGCAGAAAAAAGCCGAACTGGAACGCGACCGGGCGGCGATTTTGGAACTGAAAAAAGCGGCGGCCGCCAAAAAGCAAGCGATCGAAGCCCGTAAGGCCGAACGGGAGAATGTGCTGAACGCCGCCGTCTATGAGCGCGACACGGCGGAACGTGCTTACCAGGAACTGCTAGAAACGTCGAAACGCATCGAAGAAATGCTGCGCCGCAACCAGACCGGCGGCCGCGCCGCCGAGAGCACGGGCGCGATGCTCTGGCCGGCGGCCGGGCCGATCACTTCGCCGTTCGGCTGGCGCACCCATCCGATTTTCGGCACCGCGCGGTTCCACAGCGGCATCGACATCGGCGCCGATTACGGCGACCCGGTAGCGGCGGCTGACGGCGGCGTCGTCGTATATGCCGACTGGATGGGCGGGTATGGCAAAACGGTCATTATCGATCATGGCGGCGGTATTTCCACCCTTTATGGTCACAACTCGGAACTCTTGGTCGGCGAGGGCCAGCGGGTACGCAAAGGGCAGACTATAGCCCGCGTGGGCTCGACCGGTTACTCCACCGGGCCGCATTTGCATTTCGAAGTGCGCCAAAACGGTTCACCGGTCAATCCGCTGGGCTATTTGCCATGAAAGCATTGAAGTATAACCACGGAGATAATCATGCGAATAAAAAACAGGCATGACAAAGCATGAGGAGTAAGTTTTTGAATTAATTTTGCGCGACAACTGTCGCGCGCGTAGCCCTTCGCGTTCTTTGCGGCCTTTGTGGTTCCAATACTCACTATTGCATATCTTGCCTTGTGACTGCATATAGTTAAAGGTAATTGGGCTTGCGAGCAATCAAATAGGTGGTGTGTGTTTTGCCGAATCGGCGCAAGTTACTTGTTGGGGCCATCCTGCTCGTGGTGGCCACCTTTGTTTTAACCGCGGGCGGCTTTCTCTACCTGCTCAACGCAGGCTCAGCCGACGTGGTCAGTACGCTGAAATTCTTCCGGGCCTTGCAAATCGTCAGGTCGCGCTATATTGAAGAAGTGCCGATGGACACCCTCATGTCCGGGGCCATCAAGGGCATGGTTAATTCGCTGGGCGACCCGCACTCCGTTTACCTGGACGCCAAGATGTACAAGGAGTTTATGATTGAAACCGAAGGGTCTTTCGGCGGCGTCGGCATTGTGATCGGGGTGAAGGACAAGGTGCTGACGGTGGTGTCGCCGATCGAGGGCACGCCGGGCGACAAGGCCGGGATCAAGAGTGGCGACCAAATCCTCAAAATTGATGGCCAGGAAACCAAGGATCTGGCACTCGACGAAGCGGTCAACAAAATCCGCGGCCCGGAAGGCAGCCAAGTGACCCTGACCATCCGGCGGCCGGCTACCCAAGAAGTGAAAGACTACACCCTGACCCGCTCGAACATCCAGATCCGCACCGTGGCGGGCAAGATGCTGCCAGACAAGATTGGTTACATCCGGATTTCGATGTTTAACGAAAATACGGGCGCCGATTTAAACCGTAAGTACCAGGAACTAGAAAAGGAAGGCATGAAAGCCGTTATTTTGGACCTGCGCGACAACCCGGGAGGATTATTGGAAGAAAGCGTCAAGGTGGCCAACAAGTTTGTGCCCAAGGGTCCGGTAGTTTCGGTGGTGACGCGCGACGGGCGGCAGGAAACCCACTCGTCCACCCTTGAGGCCGTGAAGTATCCGGTCGTCGTTCTGGTTAACGGCGGCAGCGCCAGCGCGTCCGAAATCGTGGCCGGCGCCATTCAGGACACCGGGGCCGGTACCCTGGTCGGCACGAAAACCTATGGCAAAGGCTCGGTCCAGACCATTATGCGGCTGGATAACGGCACCGCCATCAAGCTGACCATCGCCAAATATCTGACGCCAAGTGGGCGGTCGATCAACGGCGTGGGCATTGAACCGGACGTGAAGGTGGAATTGCCGGAGCCGCGGCAGCCGGGCCAAAAGGACATTCAACTGGAAAAAGCGATTGAGATTTTGAAGAGCAAGCTGTAAACAGGCAGCGGCGGGTATTGGTTCCGCCGCTTTTTGCTATTGTTGCTGCCGGTCAGTATCATTCCCGGGGCTGGTGTTTTATAATAATGGTAGTGTAACCTGAGAGGGGGCTTGGCCGTGTTTCCGTGGCAGGACATTGTACTTTTGATTGTGCGCGGGACGATCAGCGTTTTGTTTGAACCCATGTTTTGGCTGGTTTTAGCGATGGTAGGCTTCCAATACTGGCAGCTGCAGCGCACCCAACTGCGGCTGTTCGGCGTCTACGGCTACCCGCTGCGGCAGCAGATTGTGCTGGCGGCCGTGTACGGCGCCGTCGGCGGAGTGCTGGGCAGTTTTTTGCTTACCCTGGTCGGGGTGACGCTCAACCGGTTGGGGCTGAGTTATATTTGGCCGCTGGCCATTGCCCTGGCGATGATTAACATGCGGTTTTTGTGCTTCGCCTATGCCGGCGGCCTGGTGGCGCTGGCCAACGTTGTCTTCGGCTGGCCCCAGGTGAATGTGCCGCAGGTGCTGGCCTTGGTGGCCGTTTTGCATATTACCGAAAGCGTCCTTATTTTTATCAGCAGCCGCTACAGTGCCGTTCCCCTCATCATCCGCCGTGACGACGGGCAGCTGGTGGGGGCGTTCAACCTGCAGAATTTCTGGCCGCTGCCGCTGGTGCTGCTGGCCGCGGTCGCCATACCCGGCGGCGACCTGCCGGGGGGAGTTATTAAGATGCCGGACTGGTGGCCGCTCCTTCCCCTTGGCGTGGAGGCGCCGGAGGGGCACCGCTGGGTTTATGCCATGATGCCGGTGGTGGCGGCCCTCGGCTACGCCGACGTGGCCGTAGCCAATCCGCCGGCCAAGCGGCGCCGCCAGTCGGCTTTCCACCTTGCGCTCTACAGCGTCAGCTTGCTGGCGCTGGCCATTCTATCGGCCAAGTTCGCCTGGCTGCAACCGGTTGCCGCCATTGCCTCGCCGGCCGGCCACGAGCTGCTAATTCAGCTTGACAACCGCCGCGAACTGAGCGGCCGGCCGCGCTATGTGCCGCCCCAGTACGGCGTAATGGTGCTTGATACCGTCCCGGACACGCCGGCCCGCAAAATCGGTCTGCGCCCCGGCGATATTCTCCTGTCCCTGGCCGGGCTGCCGGTGAACAGCGGCTATGAGCTGGCCTATGCAATTAATGCTGCGCCCGCTGAATTTGAGCTGGAGTTTTACCGCGACGGCCGGACGGTGCGCCGCCTGACCCGCTTTGTCCCCGGCGAGCGTCGCCTGGGCGTCATCCTCGTTCCCGAAGGCTATGAACAACAGTATGTGGTTATGACTGGCGGCCGCTACGGCCTGTGGGAATGGCTGAAACGCAAGCTGGGCCGGTGATATGTCGGCACCGGCGGATGCCTGTAAATTTTTTCGCGGCTATGCTATAATAGTTTCTAGCGGATAATTATTATCAATTGTGGATGTGATAGCATGGCAACTGTGCCGAAACTGCGGACAATTTATCAGGAAGGGGGCATCCCCTTTCAGGTCGTGGCGCCGTTCGCGCCGACCGGCGACCAGCCCCAGGCCATCGAAGCGCTGGCCGAGGGCATCCGCCGGGGCGAACGGGCCCAGGTCCTGCTGGGCGCGACCGGTACCGGCAAGACGTTCACGATTGCCAAAACCATCGAAAAAGTGCAGAAACCGACGCTGGTCATCGCCCACAACAAGACGCTGGCCGCCCAGCTGGCCAGCGAGTTCAAAGAGTTTTTTCCCCATAACGCCGTCGAATATTTTGTCAGCTACTACGACTACTACCAGCCGGAGGCCTACATTCCCCAGACTGACACATACATTGAAAAAGACGCGTCGATCAACGACGAGATCGATAAACTGCGCCACTCGGCGACCAGCGCCCTGTTTGAACGGCGCGACGTCATCATTGTCGCCAGCGTGTCGTGCATTTACGGCTTAGGCTCGCCGGACGAATACCGCGGCCTGGTGCTGTCGCTGCGGCAGGGCCAGGTCCGCGCCCGCGACGAAATCCTGCGCAAATTGGTCGAGATTCAGTACGAGCGCAACGACGTCAACTTTACCCGTGGCAAATTCCGCGTCCGCGGCGATGTCATCGAGATTTTTCCGGCCGCCTACGGCGAGCAGGCCGTGCGGGTCGAACTGTTCGGCGACGAAGTGGAGCGCATTCTGGAAATTGATACCCTGACGGGCGAGATTTTGGCCGAGCGCAAGCATATCGCCATCTATCCGGCGTCCCACTATGTCACCACCCGGGAGAACATGCTGCGGGCCATCGCCGACATTGAGCGGGAACTGGAGGAACGGCTGGCCGAGCTGCGCGCCGCCGGCAAGCTGCTCGAAGCCCAGCGGCTGGAGCAGCGTACCCGCTACGATATGGAAATGATGCTGGAGATGGGGTACTGCTCGGGCATCGAGAACTATTCGCGCCATATTACCGGCCGTAAACCGGGCGAGGCGCCCTATACGCTGCTCGACTATTTCCCCGACGATTTCCTGCTGGTGATTGACGAATCGCATGTGACGCTGCCGCAGGTGCGGGCCATGTACAACGGCGACAAGTCGCGCAAGGACATGCTGGTCGAGCACGGTTTCCGCCTGCCGTCGGCCTATGACAACCGGCCGCTGACGTTTGACGAGTTCGTGCAGCGCATCAATCAGGTTATTTATGTGTCGGCCACGCCCGGCCCTTACGAACTAAAGACAAGTACGCGGGTGGTGCAGCAGATTATCCGGCCGACCGGCCTGGTCGACCCGGAAGTGGAGGTACGTCCGATCAAGGGGCAGATGGATGACCTGTTGGGCGAAATCAAGGCCCGCGCCGCCGCCAACGAACGGGTGCTGGTGACGACGCTGACCAAGAAGATGGCCGAGGACTTGACTGAGTTTTTGCGCGAGATGGGGGTGCGGGTGCGCTACCTCCATTCGGAAATCGCCACCATTGAGCGGGCCGAGATTATTCGCGACCTGCGGGCCGGCGCGTTTGACGTGCTGGTCGGCATCAATTTGCTGCGGGAAGGGCTCGACTTGCCCGAGGTGTCGCTGGTCGCCATCCTCGATGCGGACAAGGAGGGCTTTCTGCGCTCCGAGACCTCGCTGATCCAGACTATCGGCCGGGCGGCGCGCAACGTCCACGGCAAGGTCATCATGTATGCCGATACCATTACCGATTCGATGCGGCGGGCCATTGACGAGACCAACCGCCGCCGCGCCATCCAACAGGCCTATAACGAGGCGCACGGCATCACGCCCCAGACGGTGCGCAAACGGGTCAAGGAACTTATTGAAACGACGAAAGTAGCCGAAACACCGGTAGAATATAAAGCCGACCGCCTGGCCGGCATGACCCGGACCGAGATGCTGGACCTCGCCGCCAACCTGGAGAAGGAGATGCGGCAGGCGGCGAAAAACCTCGAGTTCGAGCGGGCGGCCGAGTTGCGCGACATGCTCATGGAACTCAGGCAGCGCCTGGCTGAGGGAGAAAGTAAAAAGGGGAAAGAGGAGAAAGGAAAAGGGAAAATGGGACAGCCGCGGAGGACGCGGAGGAAATAACCGCGAAAGCGGTTTAATCTACCCTGAAAAGCGTAAAACCGCAAGGGCGCAAAGAACGCAAAGGGCTACGCGCGCGACAGTTGTCGCGCGAGATTAGTTCAAAAACTTACTTTTCATCGCTTGTGGTGCCAATTATTGGCATGATTATCTCCGTGGTTATAAAATCTTTTCATTATTTGTTATGATTTGTTATGCCGATTTATTGGCATGATTATCTTTGCGGTTTAACTTTTGCTGGAGGAGAAATGAAAGACTGTATTATTGTCAAGGGAGCAAGACAGCACAACCTGAAAAATATTGACCTGGAAATTCCGCGCGACAAGCTGGTGGTGATTACCGGTCTAAGCGGGTCGGGCAAGTCGTCGCTGGCGTTTGACACTATTTACGCCGAGGGCCAGCGGCGCTATGTCGAGTCGCTGTCGGCCTACGCCCGGCAGTTTCTCGGCCAGATGGACAAGCCGGACGTGGACTATATCGAGGGCTTGTCGCCGGCCATTTCCATCGACCAAAAGACGACCAGCCGCAACCCCCGCTCGACGGTGGGCACGGTGACGGAAATCTACGACTACCTGCGCCTGCTCTTTGCCCGGGCGGGACGGGCGTTTTGCCCGAAATGCGGGAGGCCCATCAGCCAGCAGACGGTGGAACAGATGGTTGACCAGCTGCTGGCTTTGGGCGAAGGCACCAGGCTGATCATCCTGTCCCCCTTGGTGCGGGGCAAAAAAGGCGAACACCAAAAGGTGTTTGAGGATATCCGCAAAAATGGCTTTGTCCGCGTCCGCGTCGACGGCCAGGTTATGGACGTGACCGACGACATCCGGCTGGAAAAAAATAAAAAGCATACTATCGAAGCCGTTGTCGACCGCATCGTTATCCGCGACGGCATTAGCCAGCGCCTGGCCGACTCGCTGGAGGTGGCGCTGAACTTGGGCGGCGGCCTGGTGACCGTCGACGTGGTCGGCGCTAAGGAGCTGGTTTTCAGCCAAAACTTCGCCTGTCCGGACTGCGGCATCAGCCTACCGGAGATCGCGCCGCGCATGTTCTCGTTCAACAGCCCTTACGGCGCCTGCCCCGACTGCACCGGCCTGGGCAACAACATGGAAATCGACCCGGCCCTGGTCGTCCCCGACGGCAGCAAGGCCCTTATTGACGGGGCGATCGCCGCCCTCAGCAAAAACGTCAACTCCTATTTCATGTGCCAGCTGGAGGCGGTCCTGGAGCACCATGGCTATTCTCTCTATGATACCTGGGACAGCCTGCCGGAGGAAATGAAACGCCTCATTCTGTGGGGCGGCGGCGAGACGCGCTATACCTTTACCTATGAAAATATGTACGGCGAGGAAAAGACCTATCACGCTGTGTTCGAGGGCGTCATTCCGCTGCTGAACCGCCGGTACCGCGAGGCCACGTCGGACAGCGTGCGGGAGGAGATCGAGGAATTTATGAGCGCCAAGCCCTGCCCGGCGTGCAAGGGGGCGCGCCTCAAGCCCGAGGCGCTGGCCGTCAAGGTGGGCGGCAAAAATATCTATGAAGTGACGCGGCTGACGGTGGCCGAATGTCAGGAATTTCTCCAGTCCCTCGACCTGACCGAGCGTGAGCGCACCATCGCCCGCCAAATCCTGAAGGAAATCAATGCCCGGCTGGGTTTTCTCCTTAATGTCGGGCTGGACTATCTGACCCTTGACCGGGCGGCGGGGACGCTTTCCGGTGGCGAGGCCCAGCGCATCCGGCTGGCGACCCAGATCGGCTCCGGCCTGGTCGGGGTGCTGTATATTCTCGACGAACCCAGTATCGGCCTGCACCAGCGCGACAACAACCGCCTGCTGGCCACGCTCAAGCGGCTGCGCGACATGGGCAATACGCTCTTGGTGGTTGAGCATGACGAGGATACCATGTACGCCGCCGACCACATCATCGACATCGGCCCGGGGGCGGGCGCCGGCGGCGGCAAGGTCGTGGCCCAGGGACCGGTGGAGGTTATTAAGGCTTGCGAAGAATCAATTACCGGCGCGTACTTAAGCGGCCGCAAGTTCATTCCCGTGCCGGCCCGGCGGCGCCAGCCCAACGGCAAATGGATCGAGGTCGTGGGCGCGCGGGAAAACAACCTGAAAAACCTCACGGTCCGCTTTCCTTTAGGCTTGTTCACGGTCGTGACCGGCGTTTCCGGTTCCGGCAAGAGCACGCTGGTCAACGAAATTTTGTACAAGGGGCTGGCCAGCCGGCTAAACGGCAGCCGCCTGCGGCCGGGTGAGCACGACGACATCCGCGGCCTTGAATTTATCGATAAAATTATCGATATCGACCAGTCGCCGATCGGCCGCACGCCCCGGTCCAACCCGGCGACCTATACCAGCCTGTTTGACGCCATCCGCGAGGTGTTCAGCCAGACGCCGGAAGCCAAGATGCGCGGCTACAAGCCAGGGCGGTTCAGTTTCAACGTCAAGGGCGGCCGCTGTGAGGCCTGCCGCGGCGACGGCATTATCAAGATCGAGATGCACTTTTTGCCTGACGTGTATGTGCCCTGCGAGGTGTGCAAGGGGGCGCGCTATAACCGGGAGACGCTGGAAGTGAAGTATAAAGGGAAAAATATCGCCCAGGTCCTCGACATGGTGGTGGACGAGGCGGTGGAATTTTTCCAGAACATCCCCAAAATTCACCGCAAGCTGCAGATTTTGCAGGACGTCGGTCTTGGGTACATTAAACTGGGCCAGCCGGCGACCACCCTGTCCGGCGGCGAGGCCCAGCGGGTCAAACTGGCGACCGAGCTGGCCCGCCGCAGCAACGGTAAGACGTTGTATATCCTGGATGAGCCGACGACCGGCCTGCACACCGCCGACATTCACCGCCTGCTCGACGTGCTGCAGCGGCTGGTGGACGCCGGTGACACCGTTGTCGTGATTGAACATAACCTCGATGTCATTAAAACGGCCGACTATATTATCGACCTCGGCCCCGAAGGCGGCGTCCGCGGCGGCGCCATTGTCGCCCAGGGCACCCCGGAGGAAGTGGCCGAAGTGCCGGCGTCTTATACGGGGCAGTTTTTGCGGCCGGTGCTGGCCAAGGGGATCAGAGTTTAGAGGGAATGATTGATATGACGGAATCTCATCAGCCATGTGACGGAGCATCCGAGCTGGAGCAGAAACTGGCCCACCTGCCTGACAAGCCGGGCGTTTACCTCATGAAGGACGCGAGTGGCCGCATTATTTACGTCGGCAAGGCGGTCAACCTGAAAAACCGGGTTCGCTCGTACTTTCAGGCCAGCCGCAACCACTCGCCGAAGGTGCGGGCGATGGTGGCCCGCATCGCCGACCTTGAATATATCATAACCGCTTCGGAGATCGAGGCCCTTATTCTCGAGTGCAACCTGATCAAAAAACACCGTCCCAAGTACAACATCAGCCTGAAAGACGACAAGAGCTATCCCTATATCAAAGTGACCGTCAACGAAGCCTATCCGCGGGTGTACGCCACCCGCAAGGTGCAGAAGGACGGGGCTAGCTATTTTGGTCCCTATACCAGTGCGGGCGCGGTTCACGAGACGCTGGCTCTGCTGCGCAAACTGTTTCCGCTGCGCACCTGCCGCCGCCTGGATGCCCGCCGGCCCTGCCTGCAGTTTCATATCAAGCGCTGCCTGGCGCCCTGCAGCGGCCGGGTGGATGAAGACCAGTACCAGGCGATGATTAAAGCCGTGTGCCTGTTTCTCGAAGGGCGCAGCGATGATGTGGTCAAGGAGCTCAAGCGCCGGATGGAGGAAGCGGCGGAAAACCTGGAATTTGAACAGGCGGCCCAGCTGCGCGACCAGCTGGCGGCGGTGGAAAAGGTGCGGGAAAAACAGAACATCGTTACCGGTAGCGGCGACCAGGACGTCATCGGCCTGGCCCGGTCGGCGGCGGGCGCCTGCGTGCAGGTCTTTTTCATCCGCAGCGGCAAGATGGTCGGCCGCGACCACTTCCTGCTCACTGGCAGCGAAGAGGAAGACGACGCCGCGGTGCTAACGGCGTTTATGAAGCAGTATTATAGCCAGGCCACCTTTATTCCCCGGGAAATTTTGCTGCCGCTGGCGCTGGACGAGCAGGATTTGCTGGCTGACTGGTTAACTAGTATAAAAGGGAGCCGCGTGGACGTGGTGACCCCGCAGCGGGGTACCAAGAAAGACTTGGTGACGATGGCCGCCGGCAATGCCGCCGCCGTGCTGGAGGAGCAGGCGGCCAAAATCCAGGCCGACGCCGACGCCACCGCCGGCGCCGTGCTGGAATTGGGCGAGCACCTCGACCTGGAGTCGCCGCCGGAGCGCATCGAATGTTTCGACATTTCCCACATCCAGGGGGCGGAAACGGTCGCTTCCATGGTGGTGTTCGAGGGGGGCCGCCCGAAAAAGGACGAATATCGCCGCTACAAATTGCGGACAGTGGAAGGCAAGCCCGATGATTTTAAGTCCATGCAGGAAGTGGTGGGGCGGCGGTACCGCGACGCCGACCAGGGGCCGTTGCCTGACCTGATCATTATCGACGGCGGCAAGGGTCAGCTCAACGCCGCCCTGGAGGTCATCCGCAGCCTGGGGCTGCATGACATCCCGGTCGTGGGTCTGGCCAAGGAATTCGAGCATATTTTCCGCGAGGGCGAGAGCGACCCGGTCATCCTGCCGCGCCATTCCCAGGCTTTATATTTGGTGCAGCGCATCCGCGACGAGGCGCACCGCTTCGCCATTACCTATCACCGGAAACTAAGGGCGAAACGCAATATGGTGTCGGTGCTGGACCATATTCCCGGCATTGGCGCCAAGCGGCGCAAAGCCCTTTGGGACCACTTCGGCAGCCTGGCCAAGATCAAGGCCGCCGCAGTGGATGAGCTGGCCGCCGTACCGGGCATGACCCGTCCGGCCGCCGAGGCCGTCTATCATTTCTTTCGCAGAAAACCCGGGGAGTAATGCCAATGAAACTGACCGGTATTGTGTTGGCCGGCGGCCTCAGTACCCGTATGGGCCGGGACAAGGCCACCCTGCCGTTTAGCGGCAGTGACCTTTTGCATACCGTGCTGGCCCGGCTGGCGCCGGTGTGCGACTATTTGCTGGTGGTCAGCAATGTGCCGCGGGAAATCCGTATGCCGGACGTGACCGTCGTGCCGGACAAGTACCCGCAGTGCGGGCCGCTGGCCGGGATGCACGCCGGCCTGAAGGCGTCGGTCACCGCTTATAACTTTCTTGTCGCCTGCGACATGCCCTTTCTCTCAAGCCAGGCCGTGGCGTATATGGCCGGAGCGGCGCAAGGGTTTGACGCGGCCGTGCCGTTTATCGACGGCTATTATCATCCGCTCCATGCCATCTACCACCAAAATTGCCTAAAGCATATCGAGCTGATGCTGCAGGCCGGCAATTACCGGGTGCTCGACTTTTACCCGCTCGTTGCGCTGCGCCGGATTGGCGCCGCCGAACTGCGCCGGTTTGACCCGGAGCTGAAAACGCTTGACAACATCAATACCCCGGAAGACCTCGCAAAATTAAGGCAATAAAACCGCTAAGGACACAAAGAACGCAAAGGGCAACGTGCGCGACAGTTGTCGCGCTTGAATTTATATAATGGAACCACAGAGGACACGGAGGGGATATTTTTTAACTTTAGCACGATGAATATCGCGCCTCTGCGTTCTCCGCGGTTGAATAACGGTTTTCATGCTTTGTGGTGCCAATTTATTGGCATGATTATCTCCGCGGTTTCTGCTTTCCGATTGCCATTTTCTAGGACCAATTAATGGTATAAATTACCATGAATGACGGTTGTAATCCGGGTCATAATATGACTGCAAGGGTTCGTAATGGTCGAGCCAAGACCGGTGTCGGATCTCGATACGGGGTTCGGCATTGGTCGGCCAAAGATTGGTGTCGGGTCGCAAGGCTCGGCATCAGTCGGCGGGCAGATCGCCATATGTCTTGTAAGGCTGTGCGGCAGCCCAACTGTTGTCGTATGGTCAAAAGGGATGTGTGGCGGTCGAGCTAAGACTGCCAGGGGTTCCGGAGGGTCTATCCGGAAGATCGCTACGATGGGTCTATTGCAGTCGGGAGATTGCAGTAGGTTCGGCAGGTATCCCTGGTAGTCGAGCAAAGGTCAGTGTCGGTTGTGTAATGCTTGTGCGTAGTCGAAAGATTGCGTATAGGTATGTAATGATCGGCATTGGCTGTAGCGTAGATCATTACGGGCTCTTGCCCATTTTTGGCAAGGAGGACGGTCGGGCGACCGTCCTTTTGGTTGTGTTGGCAAAAGGTTCAGGTTAGTAGTAAAATAATAGTGGATACAATAAAACAATACTGCACCGTTAAAGGAGGAGGTAACGTACATGAAAAAAACCGCGTTGATTGTCATTGCCCTGGTGGCAATAATGGTGATTATGGGTATATCCAGTTACAACGGACTGGTCAGTTTAAACGAAAGCGTTAACGGCAAATGGAGCCAGATTGAAAACCAGCTGCAGCGCCGGGCCGATCTGATTCCTAACCTGGTTAACACGGTCAAGGGTTACGCGGCCCATGAGCAGCAGGCCATTGCGGCGGTTGCCGACGCGCGGGCGAAACTGGCCGGTGCCCAGGGACCGGCGGCCAAAGCCCAGGCCAACGCCGAATTAAACAGCGCCTTGAGCCGGCTATTGGTCGTCGTGGAAAACTACCCCAACCTAAAGGCCGACAAAAATTTCCGGGCGCTGATGGATGAGCTGTCCGGCACGGAAAACCGCATCGCCGTGGCCAGAAAAGACTACAACGACGCCGTGCAGGCGTACAATACCAAGATCCGCTCTTTCCCCACCAGCATCTTTGCCGGCATGCTGGGCTTCGGGCCTAAGGAATATTTCAAGGCCGAAGAGGGTGCCAAACAAGTTCCGAAAGTGCAGTTTTAAGGCCATACGGGAAGCGGTAGGAAAAAGCGAGGGATAGAACAATGACCAAAAGGCTGGCCTGGCTGGTACTGGGCATTTACCTTCTGATTGCTGCCGTAGCCTGGGCCCAGCCGCAAATCCCGCCCGCCCCGACAGCCAGCATCTATATCCAGGATTATGCCGGCGTCGTGTCTGGTGATACCAAAGCGCGCATTAACAGTCTGGGCAGCCAGCTGGCGGCCAAGACGAAGGCCCAGGTCGTCGTCGTCACCGTCAAGTCATTGCAGGGCGCGTCGATTGAGGACTATGCCCTGGAAATTTTGCGGCGGTGGGGCGTGGGCGATAAAACGCTGAATAACGGCGTCGTCATGCTGGTGGCGGTCGGCGACCGGCAGTCGCGCATCGAAGTGGGCTACGGCCTGGAGGGGGCGCTGCCTGACGCGAAGACCGGGCGTATCCAGGACGAATACATGATCCCCTATTTTCAGCGGGGCGACTATGACAAAGGTATTTTAAACGGCTACCTGGCCTTGGTCAGCGAGGTGGCGAAAGAATACAACCTGGAACTGAAGACCGAGGCCAAGCCGGTACCTAAGCAGCGCGCCGGCGACAGCTCCTGGTGGGACACGCTGCCCTGGTGGGTAAAAGTCCTGTTTGCTGCCGGGGTGCTGCTTTTATTTATTATTGACTGGCTATTTTTCGGCGGCCAAATCACCTACCTCATTCTGGCCCTGCTCTTCCGCCGCGGCGGAGGCGGCGGTGGCGGCTACGGAGGCGGCGGCTTCGGCGGCGGATCCGGCGGAGGCGGCGGATCCAGCCGGCGTTGGTAACAGCAAAAAAAACACCCTGGACCCATAAAAAGGGTCCAGGGTGTTTTTGTCATTCCTTGGAAGAACAGGAGCTCGTGTCGCATTGTTTCGGCGACAATTCTTTGGAGAATTCAGTTGAACACTGTTTTTCTTTATTCTTTTTCTCAGCCGAGGACAAATCTTTGAAGCTCATTCAGCTCACCTCCGTGAAGTTAGTTTTTTACCATTTTCCCGTTTTATACCCGTCGGCGCCGCGATTTTTTTGGCCGAATATTCGCCTGTGCTGCCTTATCGGGATGAGCCGCGGTAATAAAAAGGTTAATTGAGATAATGGCTATTTTTTAATAATTATTTTTGAATTTTTTATTGCATAAAATGGCCAATAAAGGTAAAATATACCTATAATATCCTAGTGAGGAGTGAGTGGCATGGACAAATGGGAATGCACAGTGTGCGGCTATGTATACGATGAGGCGGCCGGCGACCTCGACCACGGCATTGCCCCCGGCACAAAGTTCGAGGACATCCCCGACGACTGGGTGTGCCCCACCTGCGGTATCGGCAAGGATATGTTCGAGAAAAAATAGTTTTTTAGCGTCAAAAAGCGCCGGCGTGGCGCTTTTTTATATATATCAGAAAGTATAAGTTTTTAACCGCAACAGGCGCACGGCGCTGTAAAAAAAGACCGGGAGACGAGTCCCGGTGGTAGTGAGAGGAGTGGTGGGGTGGTTTGCGTTAGTGTGTGACTTTGGCGAGATGAGGGAGCCAGCCGCGCTTCAGCATGAGCTGCAGCAGACGGTAGTTCCAGTCCAGACCGGCGTCAAGGCGTTCGCGGAACATGGTGCCGATTTCCAGCTGATAGGATTGATGCAGGGCCGACAAGCAGGCCATCTGAGCCCCTTTGGCCAGCGTGCCGATCGTGGCGGCGATCTCCGCGTCGGTTAAGCGGGCGTCGGCCGGGATGTCCAAATGGTCGTGCAGCTTGCGCTCCGTCCAGTCAAAAACGGGAATCTCGGCATCGCCTGCCTTCATCAGCGCTTCGCAGCGCTCGATAGTCAGTTTGGTCAGGTCTTCGATCGCCTCTTTAATGAGCTCTTTCAGTTCCGAATCCTGAGCGTGGTTATACAGTACACTAAGGACGGCCATATTGTATCGGCCTTGCGCGATGATGCCGTACATGCTGCCTGCTTCCAGGTAGTTGACAGCCTCTTTGTCCAACATGACCTGAGCGGCGGCGCGGGTAACGGAGTTTATCTTGTCCATGATTGTCATAACCCTTGCCTCCCTGGTTTATTACAATGCTTGCTGCAGTTATTCCATCATTAGAATGAGCAGTTTGGGCCAATTTCATACACCTGGCAGGACTTTGACAGGCAGACCGCGAAATTTCTAAAGTCCTTGCTACAGGTTATTTTGGGATTGGAGGTTTCGCGATGGATTGGCAAACACTAAAAGCACAAGCACGGGAAAAATTCCGCGGCGCCTGCCGCGTCTGCCCAACCTGCAACGGAATAGCCTGCGCCGGTGAAGTGCCGGGGATGGGCGGACTGGGCACCGGCGCCGCTTTTCGCAATAATGTGGAGGCGTTGGCTGGGTTCCGCCTTAATTTGCGCACCATCCACAATGTTCATTCGCCCAAGCTGTCCTGCCGCATCCTGGGGATTGATCTGGCCATGCCCGTCATTGCCGCGGCGATCGGGGGCATCGGCTTCAATATGAACGGCGCCATGACGGAAGAAGATTATGCCGCCGCCATTGTGGCCGGCTGCCGCCAAGCCGGGACCGTCGGCATGACCGGTGACGGGCCGAAGCCTGAGGTGTTTGAAGCCGGGATCAAGGCCATGGCCGCCGGGCATGGACCGGCGATTCCCATTATTAAACCCCGCGACGCGGCCAAAATCGTGGAAATGGCCAACCGGGCGGCCGCGGCCGGGGCGCCGGCGTTCGGCATCGACATTGACGCCGCCGCCTTGATTAATATGACCAACGCCGGCCAAAAAGTGGGGCCGAAAACGCAGGACGAGCTGGCGTATATTAAGCGGCATACAACTATTCCGTTTATTGTCAAGGGCATCATGACCCCTGACGAGGCCGAGGCCTGCTGCGCCGCCGGCGTCGATGCCATCGTCGTGTCCAACCACGGCGGCCGGGCCCTGGACCATACGCCCGGCACGGCCCAGGTGCTGCCCTATATTGCCGAAATGGTGAAAGGGAAAATCACCATCCTGGTGGACGGCGGCATCCGCAGCGGCGCCGATATTCTCAAGATGCTGGCTTTGGGGGCGGATGCCGTGCTGATTGGCCGGCCGCTGGCCATTGGCGCCGTAGGCGGCGGCGCGGACGGTGTCGCCACTGTTCTCAATAAACTGGCCGGCGAACTGCGGGCCGCGATGGTCCTCACCGGAACGGCGGACGTCGCGGCCGTGAAGGAAGATATTATCTGGTAATAACGGAGGTTACGCCATGACCGCTATTCATATCGAGCCGCGGCCGGCGGTTCATCAGCTAAGGGCCTTTACGCCGGACCTGCCTGACCGGACGGTGGGGGAACTGCGCCGGCTGCTCGGGTTGGACGAAGTTATCAAGCTGTCGTTTAATGAAAGTCCGTACGGGCCTTCGCCGCGCGTGGCCGAAGCCCTGCAGCAGGCCGCCCGGTATGTCCACTGGTACCACGACCCGGAAGGCAAGGAACTCAGGGAAAAACTGGCCGCCCGCTACGGCGTCGGCAGCGAGCAGATCTTTCTTGCTAACGGCGCCGACGAGGCGATTACCCTTATTGCCCAGGCCTACCTTTCCCCCGGCGACGAGGCGGTAATCCCGGCGCCCACCTTTGGCGCCTGCGCCTTTTCCACTCGCCTGGTCGGAGCCACGCCCGTGTTTGTCCCGGTGCGGCAAGACCTGGCGATTGATCTGGCGGCCATGGCCCAAGCGGTGACGCCGCGGACCAAACTGGTCTACCTGTGCAATCCCAATAATCCTACCGGCATGATGACGGGCGGCGACGAGCTGCGGCGCTTTGTCGCCGGCCTGCCAGAGCACGTCGTCGTCCTTATTGACGAGGCCTATGCCGAGTTTGTCACCGATCCGGCCTACTTGTCCGGCATTTCCCTTTTGCCCGACCACGCCAACGTCGTCGCTGTCCGCACTTTCTCCAAGATTTACGGGATGGCGGCGCTTCGCCTCGGGTATGGTATCGCCCGGCCCGAGCTGGTGGCCACGGTAAACAGGGTGCGCAATCCCTTTAACGTCAACTTCCTGGCCCATATGGCGGCGTTGGCGGCCCTGGCCGATGACGACTTTCACCGCCTGGTGGCCGCCCGCAACGCCGAGCAGCGCCGGCGGCTGACCGACGCGTTCACGGCAATGGGCTGGCAGGTTTGTCCTTCCCAGACCAATTTCCTGTTCGCCGATACCGGACAGGACAGTGCGGCCCTTTGCCTGGCGCTGGCCCGACAAGGAATAATTATACGGCCGGGACATGGCTGGCAGCGGCCGAGTTTTGTCCGCATCACGGTGGGCAGTCCTGAGCAAAACGATAAACTTTTGGCGGCGCTCCGCCAATTATGCGGACAGTAACAGAAAGCGGCAGCCAAAAATAATTTATTAAATAGCCTCTGTTTTGCAGGATATTATGCAGTGGTCAAGAATATTAATGCAGTAAGAATCTTAGGGAGGGACAGGATAAATGCGTAAAAAAGTTGTAGCGCTTTTGCTCGCGGCGGTGATGGTCGCGGTTTTGGTTGCCGGCTGCGGCTCGACCAATAAACCGGCCGCCCAACAACCGGCGGCCAAAGAGCCGATTAAAATCGCCCTGCCGACCTTTACCGGCTACGGTCCGCTGCTGGTAGCCAAAGAAAAGGGTTTCTTCAAAAACAAGGGACTGGATGTGGAGATCCAGATCATCGACGGTCTGGGCGAACGCAAACAGGCGCTGATGGCCAATAAGATTCACGGGATGGCCACCGCTCTTGACGTTTCGGTTACCATGGCGGGCGACGGCGTGCCGATCAAAATCTTGTGGGCTTTTGACACTTCCAACGGCGCCGACGGTATTTTGGTGAAAAACAATAAAGGTATTAGCAGCGTCGCCGACCTGAAGGGCAAGGAGATTGCCCTGCCGGAAGCGGCTACCAGCCACTTCTTCCTCCTCAATGTTCTGGATAAAGCCGGCATGTCCGACAAAGACGTGAAAATCGTCAACATGACGGCCGGCGAAGCCGGCGCCGCCTTTGTGGCCGGCAAAGTCGACGCCGCGGTAACCTGGGAGCCCTGGCTGACCAAAGGCGCCAAGGCGGACGGCAAGGTGCTGGCAAGCACGAAAGACCTGCCCGGCATCATCGTTGACGTCGTCTTTCTGCGGGAAGACTTCGTGAAGGCCCATCCGGACCAAGTTCAGGCGTTCGTAGCGGCCCTCAAGGAAGCGACCGATTTCATGATGACTAATAAGGACGAGGCCTATAAGATTATCGCCAACGGTTTCAAGATGAAGCCGGAGGAAATCAGCGCCGACATGGAGACTCTCAAGTTCTACGGCCTGAATGAGAACATCGCTTTCTTCGGCACGCCGGATAAACCCGGTCCGATTTATGACGTAACCAAGAAAGCCGGTCAGTTCTATTTTGACAAAAAGAAAATAAGCAAGGTGCCGAACCCGGCGGATATGATTGACGCAAGTTTTCTGAGCAAGTTAAAATAGGGTAGGTATGCCAGCAGCCCGCGCGGCGGGCTGCTGGCGTTTTCGGCAGCGAAAGTCACATTTTGGGTGGTGGTATTGTTGCAGAAACTGAAACTCTTTGTCCCTAAAGCGGATATTCCGGCATCGGTCTATGTTTCGCTCACGGTTCTTTCGTTCGTCCTGCTGTTGGGCGCTTGGTCGGTCCTGACCTACGGCGGTTTCGTCCCGCCCCTGTTTTTGCCGACTCCCGGCCAGATTATCGCCAGCGCGGTAGTGCTGTTCACCGAATTTGATTTGACTAAGGACATCCTGGCCAGTGTGGCACGGGTAACCGGCGGCTTTTTGCTGGCCGCCGTTATTGGCGTGCCCCTTGGCATCCTCATGGGCAGCCTCAAGGTGTTCGAGGCGTTTGTTGAACCGTTGCTCGGTTTTCTGCGCTATATGCCGGCCTCGGCCTTTATCCCGCTCTTTATCCTGTGGCTGGGCATCGGCGAAAGCGAGAAGGTGGCGGTCATTTTCTTCGGTACCTTTTTCCAGCTCACCCTCATGGTCATGGACGTGACGAAAAACGTGTCGCAGGCGCTGATCGACACGGCGTACACCCTGGGCGTATCCAAACGGGGCGTGTTCTGGCGGGTTATCTTGCCGGCCAGCATGCCGGGCATTGTCGACACCCTGCGGATTACTTTCGGGTGGGCCTGGACGTACCTGGTCGTGGCGGAAATCGTCGCCGCCAGCTCGGGCCTGGGGCATATGATCATGCAGTCCCAGCGCTTTTTGAAAACTTCCCATATTATTGTCGGCATTATCATTATCGGTGTCATCGGGATTATTATCGACCTGGCCTTTAAGTGGCTGTACTACCGGCTGTTCCCCTGGCTGCGCAAAGGAGGTGTCGCCTAATGTCGGCGAAACTCTTGATCGACGATGTTTCCAAAGTGTTCAGCGATGGCAAAAACGAAGTAACCGCCCTGGCCAATACCAGTTTTGCCGTTCGCCCCAATGAATTTATTACCATCCTTGGCCCGTCCGGCTGCGGCAAGTCAACCATCCTCAAAATTATCGCCGGATTGGAAGAACCGTCCAGCGGCCGGGTGCTCTTAGACGGCCGGGAAATCAAAGGGCCGGGCGCCGACCGGGGCATGGTGTTCCAGTCGTACACGCTCTTTCCCTGGCTGACGGTCAGGCAAAACATTGAATTCGGCTTGGAAGTGGCCGGTCGGCCCAAGGCCGAGCGGCGCGACATTGCCTACCACTACCTGGAGAAAATCGGCCTAAAAGGCTTTGAAAACGCATACCCGCAAAATCTGTCCGGCGGCATGAAGCAGCGGGTGGCCATCGCCCGGGCATTGGCCAATGATCCCGAGGTCTTGCTAATGGATGAACCGTTTGGCGCGCTGGACGCCCAAACGCGCACCGTCATGCAGGAACTGCTGGTTGACGTGTGGGAAGAGTCGCACAAGACCATCCTGTTCGTTACCCACGACGTGGACGAGGCGGTCTTTTTGGGTGATACTATTTATGTTATGACGGCCCGCCCGGGTAAAATCAAGGAACGCATCGAAGTGCCGCTGCCGCGGCCGCGCAAGTTTGACGTTAAACTCAGTCCGGTGTTCCTGGAGATTAAGCGCCAGGTGCTCGAACTCATCCGGGAAGAGAGCTGGAAGACGGCCAACAGCAACCTGTAAGGGGCGGGGAATTATGACGAAGGTTTATAACCTCTTTACGACTGAATGGGGCCACATGGCAGCCGTTTGGAGCGACAGCGGCCTGTGGGAGCTCAGTTTTCCCCGGCCGGATGCGGCGGCCGCCCTGGCCGATTTGACCACACCCGATCTCACGGAAGGAGAGGCACATCCGCTGCTGGCCGAACTGGCCGGTCAGCTTAAAGTTTATTTCCGCGGCTATCCGGCGGTGTTCACCGTCCCTGTTGACTGGCGCGGCTACACGCCCTTTCAGGCGGCAGTGCTACGTTACACGGCCGGTATTGCCTTCGGCGAGGTGCGGACTTACGGTGAGGTAGCCAAAGCCGTTGGCGCCCCCAAGGCGGCGCGGGCGGTAGGCGGCGCCCTGCACCGCAACCGCACGCCAATCGTTATTCCCTGTCATCGCGTCATCGGCGCCGACGGCAACCTGACCGGCTTCGGCGGCGGCCTGGAGCTGAAAAAGGCGCTGCTGCTGCTTGAGCAAGCGGGTCAGGGCGATACTTGTATTACGGGTACGCTTGCGTTAAATAAGTCAATTTTTGAATAAGTCAAGCCTGACCCCACAAAAAATGTTGTCAAGAGTATTGGGGCGGAATATAATAGTAGATGGACTTGGAAAAGGCTAAGGAGGCGTGCGCGGTGTCAGGCTTTTTGCTGCGCATTATCATCAACGCGGTGGTGCTCTTTTTCGTGACCATCCAGTTGCCGGGTATTTTTGTCGATACCTTGGGCAGCACCTTACTGGGGGCGGCCATTGTCGGGATTGCCAATGCGGCAATTCGTCCGCTGGCGTCGTTGGCATCGTTGCCGTTTAATACTCTCACGCTGGGAAGTTTGACGTTTATCACCAATTTATTCACGCCGCTGATGGTGGCGAAAACGCTGCCTGGCGTGCAAATCTCCAGCATGGTGGCGTCCCTCACCGGGATTTTGCTTATGACGGTGTGTAGTTACACGGTGACGAAGATGATTCGCGACCGCTAAAAACCATCAAGGCACCTCGAGTCGGGGTGCTTTTTTGCTATTTCGTTACATTGAACCACAAAGATAATCATGCCAATAAATTGGCACCACAAAGGCATGAAAAGTAAGTTTATGAACTAATCTCGCGCGACAACTGTCGCGCGCGTAGCCCTTTGCGTTCTTCGCGGCCTTTGCGGTTTTACGTTTTTCAGGGTAGTACACAAAGTTACGCAAAGTTGTTTACTATGTGAATGTTTAACAACAGAGATATCATGTCTTCAATTCGATATGAGTCCGCCGCGACAACTGTCGCGGACGTGACCCTTCGCGTTCTTCGCGGCCTTTGTGGTTTTGTTATTTAGGATAGAAGGTTAATTTTTTGGCAGAGGAGTTTAGGATATGTCGATTAAACTAATCGCCGTTGACTTGGATGACACATTGCTGGACAATTCACTGGCCGTATCGGCGCGGGCGCGGGAAGCGATCGCCCAGGCGGTGGCGCAGGGCATCACCGTGACGGTGGCGACCGGGCGCATGTATCGCTCGGCCTTGCCGTATGCCCGCCAGCTTGGCCTCGATGTGCCGCTTATCACCTACAACGGGGCGCTCATCAAGGCCGCCTTGTCGGGCGAAGTGCTGCTGCACCGCCCGCTGGCGGAAGACGTGGCCCACGAGGTGTTGGCGTTTTCCCGCCAGCGGGGCTGGTACATCCAGGTCTATCTGGATGACGTCTTGTATGTGACCGAACTGAACGAACGGGCGCTTTATTATGAAACAATAGCCGGGGTTAAAGCCGTGCCGGTCGGGGACAGGCTGTACGACCTGCCGGGTGCGCCGACCAAGCTGCTGGTGATGGCCGAACCGGCGGATATCCTGCGCATCCAGGAAGAAGTGCAAGCCCGGTTTGGCGACCGGCTGTATGCGGTGGTGTCCAAGCCCAATTATCTGGAAATGGTTCACCCGGCAGTAAACAAGGGGGCGGCGCTGGCGTTTCTGGCGGAAATGCTGGGCATTAGCCGCGACGAGGTCATGGCCATCGGCGACTCGCACAACGACCTCGACATGCTCGAATATGCCGGCTTCGGCGTGGCCATGGGCAACGCTTCCGAACGCGTCAAGGCCGTGGCCCAGGCGGTTACCCGCGGCAACGACGAAGACGGCGTGGCCGAAGCAATCGAGAAAATACTGGGGTCAGGCTTGACTTATTTTAAAAATTGACTTATTTTCAGCGCGTTCACCGCACTTGTCGCTATGACAATAAAAGGTTTAAACCATTTATTTATTTTCATTATTTGTGGTGCCAATTTATTGGCGTAAATATCTTTACGGCTTGATTAAAAAGGCTGTTCTTGTACGCCAATGCTAGCTAGCGGCGGTTGACTGGAAATAATCCAGCACAGTCTGGACCAGCACTCGCACACCGATGCCGATGGCGGTTTCGTCAAAATCGAAGCGGGGATGGTGGCCGGGATAGGGAAAGGCTTCGCCGCCGGAGCCGATGCGGAAAAAGGCGGCCGGCGCCGCCTGGGCGAAGTAGGCGAAGTCTTCGCCGCCCATGCTGGGGCCAAGGCGGACGACATTGCCGGGACCGACAACGCGGGCCGCGCTTGCTTCGATTAGGGCGGTCAGGGCGTGATCGGTGATAAGGGGCGGGTAGCCCGGATTGCAAACGAACTCGTAAGCGGCGCCGTGCGCCGCGGTAACGCCGCTGACAATCTGTTCAATTTTGGTCGGCAGCACCGCCCGTAGCTGTTCAGACAGCGTCCTGACCGTACCCCAGAGTTCGACCCGGTCGGCGATGACATTATTGGCGTAACCGCCGCGGATGCTGCCGATGGTGACCACGGCGGCGTCCAGGGGGCTGATTTGCCGGCTGACAACGGTCTGGAGGGCGGTAACGACCTGCGCGGCAACGACAACGGCATCAACCGTCTGGTGGGGGTGAGCGCCATGGCCGCCTTGGCCGACAATGGTGATTTTAATTTCATCGGTAGCGGCGCACGTCTGGCCGTAACTCAGGCCAATTTGTCCGGCGGGCAGGGAGTTATACAGATGAAAGCCGAAGACGGCTTCCACTTCCGGCGCGGTCAGTACGCCCGCGGCAATCATGGGTTGGGCGCCGCCAGGGCCTTCTTCGGCCGGCTGGAAAATAAACTTTACCGAGCCGGGCAGGTGGTGGCGCAGGCGCTGCAGCACCAAGGCCGCACCCAGCGCGATGGCCATATGGCCGTCATGGCCGCAGGCATGCATGACATTAGGTACCGTCGAGGCATAGGGGGCTTGGCTCTGCTCCTGGATGGGCAGAGCGTCCATATCGGCTCGCACGGCTACCGTCCGCGGGCCGACGCCGCGGATCAGGCCGGTGACGCCGGTCAGGGCAACGCCGGTTTTGACTTCCAGGCCGGCCGAGACCAGGGTGGAAGCAATTACCTCGGCCGTGCGAACTTCCTGAAAAGCCAGCTCCGGGTAGCGGTGGAGCTGGCGCCTGATGGCAATCAGCGTGGGCAGATATTCGTCGACAAGATAATGCCAGTTCATAGCCTGACCTCCTGCGTATGATATGGGTAATTTATATGCAGCGGTTGCCGGCTTAAATACCGGTGTTGCCATGGAAATAGAAATTGGTATGAGGTATGAGGTATGAGGTATGAGGTATGAGGTATGAGGTATGAGGGGCATAGCTCTTGCGGTTTTATACAGTTTTGCAGGAATATTCTGGAGGACGGCCAATATTCATAATCCAGGATATTTTGCGAAAGGTGTGAATTTATGCGTGTAGTGATTGCTCCCGATTCGTTTAAAGGCAGCGTGTCGGCGCTGGGCGTGGCCAACGCCGTGGCGAACGGGGTGCGGGCCGTTTTTCCCGATGCCGAAATCATCAAGGTACCAATTGCCGACGGTGGCGAAGGTACGGTAGAAGCACTGGTGACGGCGACCGGCGGGCAAATCGTGACCCGCGAAGTCGTTGGGCCGCTCGGCGAGCCGGTGATGGCCCATTGGGGCGTTTTGGGCGATGGCGATACGGCGGTTATTGAAATGGCGGCGGCGTCCGGCCTGACCCTGGTGCCGAAAGAAAAGCGCGATCCCCGCATTGCTACCACCTATGGCACCGGCCAGCTTATTAAGACCGTTCTCGACCGGGGCATCCGCAAAATTATTATCGGCATCGGCGGCAGCGCCACCAATGACGGCGGAACGGGTATGGCCAAAGCCCTGGGGGCACGGTTTTTGGACGCGAGTGGCCAGGAACTGCCGCCCGGTGGGGCCGCCCTGGCCAAATTGGCCAAAATCGACCTGAGCGGCCTGGACGAACGGCTGCGCACCACGACCATCCTCGTGGCCTGCGATGTCGACAACCCGCTGTGCGGACCGCGCGGCGCCTCGGCCGTCTACGGGCCGCAAAAAGGTGCCACACCCGAAATGATTCAAGAGCTGGACGCGGCGCTAAAAAATTTTGCCGCCGTGGCTACTGCCGCGACCGGTAAAGATGTGGCCGACTATCCGGGGGCGGGGGCGGCCGGCGGCCTGGGGGCCGGGTTGCTCTTCTTCACCAACGCCCAGCTGCGCCCCGGGGTGGAGATTGTTCTGGAGACGACCGGCTTTGCTTCCCTTGTTGCCACCGCCGACCTGGTGATCACCGGAGAAGGGCGCACCGATTTCCAGACCGCTTACGGCAAGGCGCCGGTCGGTGTGGCCAAAGTGGCGAAGCAGTACGGCGTGCCGGTTGTCTGTCTGTCCGGCGGCCTGGGTGACGGCGCCGAGGATGTCCTGGCCCAGGGTGTGGACGCGCTGATGAGCGTGGTGCCGCAGCCGATGGCGCTGGACGAATGCATGGCCCATGGCGCGGAGCTTATCGAGCAGGCGGCCGCCCGCCTGTGTCGACTGGTAAAAGTAGGCCTGACGTTGAGCGCAAGATAATGGTAAAAGAGGGTAAACGCCCTCTTTTTTTCTTTACAAACTCTCCCAGGCGGTGTATAGTAATATTGTTAACGCTTGTATGGTTTTAGCGTTAACAAATATTTTGACTAGATGGTTAACTGGTTAATTTAAAACAGTTAACATTAAGCGTCTGTGAGGAGGCATGACCATGGACTTGATTTTGGACTTAGCCCACAAGGTACTAGACGGCGGCCAGCTTACCATGGCGGAGGCGCTGGCGCTGGCGCGGACGCCGGACAGCGACCTGCCGGTGCTGCTGGCGATGGCCGATAAAATCCGCCAGCATTATGTGGGCGACGGCGTGGACCTGTGCGCCATTGTTAACGGCCGCTCCGGCATGTGTCCCGAAAACTGTGCTTTCTGCGCCCAATCGGCCCATCACCGGGCGCAGGTGCAAGTATACTCCCTACTGCCCGAGGACGAACTGGTGGCCGCGGCCAAACAGGCCGAGGCGAATGGCGCGCTGCGGTTCGCCATCGTAACCAGCGGGCGGGGGATGGAGGATGACGACGAATTTCCGAAAATTGTCCGCGCTCTGGCCCGCATCAAACGGGAAACACGGCTGAAGGTGTGTTGTTCGCTGGGCACGCTGTCGCGGGAAAACGCTGAGGCTTTGGCAGCGGCCGGCGTTAGCCGCTACCATCATAATGTCGAGACCAGCCGGAGTTTTTACCCGCAGATCTGCAGCACCCACAGCTATGACGACCGGGTGGCTACCATTGCCGTCGCCAAGGCAGCGGGGATGGAGGTGTGCTCCGGCGGTATCATTGGTCTAGGCGAAACGATGGAGCAGCGGCTGGAGATGGCCTTTGAACTGCGCGGCTACGGCGTTGACGCCGTCCCCATCAACATCCTCAATCCCATTCCGGGCACCGCCCTGGCGCACCAGCCGCCCCTGCCGCCGCGGGAAATCCTCAAAACTTTTGCCCTGTTCCGCTTTATTTTGCCCACATGCGGCATCCGCACGGCCGGCGGCCGCGAGGTAAACCTGCGCGATTTGCAGTCCCTTGGTTTAATGAGCGGCATTAGCGGCATGCTGATCGGCGGTTATCTTACCACCGGCGGGCGGGCCTCAGCCGACGACCTGCAGATGATCCGCGACCTCGGCCGGCAGCCGCTGTCGGCGCGGGAGGTCTAACCATGGGCGGCGCGCGGACGCTTGCCCAAACCGGCCTCTTGGCGGCGTTCATCGCCGTCACCGGCGCGATCAAGCTTCCCGGCCTGGTTCCCGGCACCGAGTTTCAGCTGTCGGCGCCGCTAGCCGTGGCCATCTGCAGTGTTTTCGGCTTTAAACGCTACATAATAGCCGGGATTCTGGCCAGTGCCGCCGGTTTGGTCCTTGGCACGCAGACGCTGCTTAATGTCTTTATCGCCATGGTCTTCCGCCTGACGGTTGGGCTAATGCTGACGACCTTCGGCACTGCCTGGCCGGTGGTCACGTTGGCCGGGCCGGTCGGCTCGGCGGTAGCCCGGCTGGCACTTGGCATTTTCTTGGGCAAGGCGGTTATCCCGATACTGGCGGCGGCAGTGCCAGGTATGATTTATACGGCCGTGACGGCCTGGCCGCTGACCATGCTGTTAAAACGGGCAAAAAACCAAACCGAAAGGATGCTGGCCCATGCTGTACAGCGTTAGGATGCGCGCCGCCCAGGGCGGCGCCCATGAGGCGGGCGGACGCCATATTTCCGGGGCCGAACGGATAGCCGGCGCCGGCGACCTGGCCGCCCTGGCAGCGGCGATGGTGACGCGGGCGCTGTCGCACAGCCGGGGACGGGCCGACTTTATTAATATTACCGTCGAAGCAATAAATGAAGAAAATGTCTGCCGCGTGCCGCTGCTGCCGGTCACGACGGTAGCCGTTCCCGACGTTCATGCCGGGCGTGAGGCGGCGGTTGCTCAGCTGATCAAAGCCGGTGTTGCTCCCGCGGCGGCCCGGCAGGGCCTGGCGGCCCTGCTGGGCCTGGCCGACAGTATGCGTGGCGCCATGCTGGTTTGCGCGGAGTCTGGCCGCCGACTGGACAATACGGCGATGCGCGGTGTCCGCGTGTCGCGCATGGATGCCGTCGACCCGGCCGGACTGACGGCTGTTCTTAGCCGCCGGGGGCTGGACAACGCCCATGTGCGGGAAGCGCTGGTGCTGGCGGCCAAGGTGGCTGCCGCTCCCGGCGTGGTCGCCGAACTGTGCTGGTCCGACGACCCGGAGTACACGGCCGGCTATGTGGCGAGCAAAGACGGCTACTATCGTTTTCCCTACTTGAAACCGTATGGGTCGCCGGTGGGCGGGCGGGTCTTTTTTGTCACGCCCGGCAGTGATCTGACGGCGCTGATTGAATATTTGGAGCGTCAGCCCGTGTTGGTGACGGTGCCGGAGGAGGCGAGCGAATGCAGTTTCTGACCGAGGCGCTGGCCGCAATAAAACGGCATGGCTTGTACCGGCAGATTCCTGATTACGACCCGGTCGATGCCACCCATGTGATGGAAGGCGGCCGGCGGTATTTAATGCTGGCGTCCAATAATTACCTGGGACTGACCCATGACCCTGCTGTCCGCGAGGCGGCGGCCGCGGCCGCCTTGCGGTATGGCGCCGGTTCCGGCGGCGCCCGGCTGACGACCGGCAGCCACCCCCTGTTTGCCGAACTGGAGCGGGAGTTGGCGGCGTTCAAAGGGACGGAGGCGGCGCTGGTGTTCAATACCGGCTATATGGCCAATGTGGGCGTCATCAGCGCTTTGGCCGGGCCGGGCGACGTTATTTTCAGCGATGAGCTCAATCACGCCAGCATCATCGACGGCTGCCGGCTGGCCCGGGCCAAGGTGGTGATTTACCGCCACGCCGATGCCGGCCACCTGGCCGAATGCCTGGCGACAACGCCGTGCACCGGCCGTCGCCTGATTGTTACCGACGGCGTGTTCAGTATGGACGGCGATATTGCGCCCCTGGACCAAATCGTGCCACTGGCCGAGCGATATGACGCCCTCGTCATGGTGGACGATGCCCATGCCACCGGTGTCATCGGCCCGGGCGGCCGCGGGACGGCCGCCCACTTCGGGCTCAAGGGGCGGGTGCATATTGAAATGGGCACGCTGAGCAAGGCGCTGGCGGCCGAAGGCGGCTATGTGGCCGGCCGGCGCGAGCTAATTGATTATCTGGTTAATAAAGCGCGCAGTTTTATATTTTCCACCGCCCTCGCCCCGGCGACGGTGGCGGCGGCCACGGCGGCGCTCAGGCAGCTGGCCGTCCGGTCCGACCTGGTGGAACGGCTCCTGGCTAACGCCCGGTTTCTGCGCGACCGCTTAAACGAAGCGGGCATTGACGTTGCGGCGAGTCCTACCGCCATCATTCCCATTATCGTCGGCGAGGCAGACGCGGCGGTGACTATGGCCCGCAGCCTCAAACAAGCCGGCCTGATTGTTTCCGCCATCCGGCCGCCGACCGTCCCGCCCGGCGCCAGCCGGCTTCGCCTGACGGTATCGGCGGCGCATTCCAGGGAAGAACTGGCGGCGGCCGCCGCGCACATTATTGCCGCCGGACGGCGACTGGGAATTGTGAAGGAGTGAAAATTTATGGCCGGACTGTTTATTACCGCGACCGACACCGAAGTAGGCAAAACGGTGATTACCGGCGCACTGGCGGCGGCGCTCAGGCAGCGCGGTCTGGCGGTGGGCGTGATGAAGCCGGTGGCTTCCGGCGGCGTCATTAGCCAGGACGGTAAGCTCTTAGCCGAGGACGCGACTTTCCTCATGCGGGCCGCCGGCTTGGCGGAAAGCGAGCGGCCTTCCGTCAACCCCGTCTGTTTGGCGCCGGCCCTCACCCCGGCGGTCGCCGCGGTCGCAAGCGGTGTAACGCTAAACATACCTGACCTGGTTACCGCCTGTCGCTGTCTGCTAAACCGCTACCCACTGGCGCTGATCGAGGGCGTGGGCGGCATTACCGCCCCTATTTGGGAGGAGTACCTGGTAGCCGACCTGATGGCCGAGCTGGCGCTGCCCGCCCTGGTGGTGGCCCGCCCCAACCTGGGCACTATCAACCATACGGTGCTGACGGTTGACTATGCCCGACGCCGCGGCATCAAGGTGGCCGGGATCATCATCAACGGCTGGGACGAGGCGAAAGCCGGCGTCCTCGAGCGGAGCAACGTGGCGTACATCGAGCGGCTGACCGGCGTGCCGGTGCTGGGCAAGTTTCCCTACAGCCCAGGCATTAGCGTGCCGGAAGCCAAGGTAACGGGACTGGCCGCCCTGGCCGAACGGCATTTGGCCATTGACCGGATTATCGATCTGTTGGGAGGCACCGACCATGCAGGATATTGAACGGAAAGACAAGACCTATGTCTGGCACCCTTTCACCCAGATGCAGGATTGGGTGGCGAACAAGCAGCTGGTTATCGCCGCCGGCGAGGGGATTAAACTGATTGATACCGATGGCAAGGCTTATTATGACGGTGTTTCGTCCCTGTGGCTCAACGTCCACGGCCATCGCAAGGCCGCCATCGACCAGGCCATTATCGACCAGTTGGGCAAAATTGCCCACACCACCATGCTGGGCCTGGCCAATATTCCGGCCGCCGAACTGGCGGAGCAGCTTGTCGGGATCGCCCCGCCCGGCCTGACGCGGGTCTTTTATTCGGACAGCGGTTCGACGGCGGTGGAGATCGCCGTAAAGATGGCGTACCAATACTGGCAGCTCAAAGGCCAAACGCAGAAAAAGAAGTTTATCACCCTGACCAACGCCTACCATGGCGACACGGTCGGCTCGGTCAGTGTCGGCGGCATCGACCTCTTTCATCGCATTTTCGCGCCCCTCTTGTTCGAGACCGTCCATGCCCCGTCGCCGTCCTGTTTTCACTGTACGCTGGGCGCTTCGCCCGCTGATTGCGGCTTTGCCTGCGTGGCCGCCGTGGAAAAACTGCTCGCCGACCGGCATGGCGAAATCGCGGCCATGGTGGTCGAACCCCTGGTGCAGGGCGCGGCCGGCATGCTGGTGCAGCCGCCCGGGTATCTGCGGCGCGTCCGGGAGCTTACCCGGAGGTACGGCGTCCTCCTGATCGTGGACGAAGTGGCCACCGGCTTTGGCCGTACGGGGCGCATGTTTGCCTGTGAGCACGAAGGCGTCAGTCCCGACCTCATGACCATGGCCAAAGGCATTACCGGCGGCTATCTGCCGCTCGCCGCCACCTTGACGACGGACGAGATCTATAACGCCTTCCTCGGCCCGGTGGAAGCGCAAAAAACCTTTTTCCACGGCCATTCCTACACCGGCAACCCGCTGGCCTGCGCCGCCGCGCTGGCCAACTTGCGCATCTTCCGCGACGAGCAAGTGATTGAAAACCTCGGGCCCAAAATTGAAGCCGCCCGCCGCAAGCTGGCAGCATTTTGGCAGTTGGCGGCCGTCGCCGATATTCGCCAGTGCGGCCTCATGATCGGCATCGAGCTCATGCAGGACAAGGCGGCGAAACAGCCGTACCCGCCGGCTTGGCGGATGGGCCACCGCGTGTGTATGAGAACGCGCGAGTACGGGCTCATCATCCGTCCGCTTGGCGACGTCGTGGTGTTTATGCCGCCGCTGGCCAGCACGGTGGAGGAGATCGAGGAAATGCTGGACATTATTTATCGGGCCATCGCCGAAGTGACGGGCTGATGGGAAAATGGAGAATGGAAAGTGGAAAGTAATAAGTGGAAAGGGTAAATAGTAAAAAACCGCAGGGGACGCTGCTCCGTGTCCTCGGCGGTTTTATTTTTGTGACTTTTTACGCCCTTGCGTTCCGCGGTTGAATAGACGGCCTTATTCTTCGGGAAGCCGGCTTAGCCGAGGACGTTAGTGTAAAATTACTGTAGGATTTTTGAGGAAGAAAAAAGAAGAAGACATCACCATCCTTCGACGGGATGAGTAATCCAAAAAGATTACCCAGGGGTGATGTCTTCATGACAGTATTTATTCGATATATCAAAGAGGTTATCCTTTCGAAGTTGGAAGAAGACGAGAAAGAATTTGAGCGTTTATTGTATGAGATGGATTTTCAGAAATTTGAGCGGCTGTTACAAAATAAACTACATGACGTAGGGCGCACGATCGTCAAGGCGGTTTTAGAAAAAATGGACCAGCTGATCAAACAAGATAAGA